>CANQGN010000088.1 GCA_947623215.1 uncultured Clostridia bacterium | reverse complement strand
GTGGCCGCCGCCTCGGTAAAATCGTCAAAGGCCGTGCCCATGGCAAGGGGCTGCCCGGCGGGGTCGACTATGGTTAAATCCACCGCGCCGCCGGTGGTGTGGGCGGGGGGAGAGGCGGGGTCGGCCGAGGGGGGCGAAACGTACAGCCGCACCCGCTGCAGCACTTCTGCTTCGGTTAGCGGGCGTTCGGCGGTGCGCACCACCAGCGCCCGGTAGCGGTCAAAAAGCGCCTGCTGCACGGCGAAGGGGCGCCAGGCGTCAAAAACAAGAAAGGAATAACCGGGCGGCAGCGCCCGGGCGGCGGTCAGCAGTCGATCGGCCGCCGAGCGGCGCAGCAGGCAGCGGGGGGTGGCCCCCGGCAGCCCCTGGCGGTAATACTCCATAGCGGGGCGAATGCGCTTACCGCCAAGGGCGGCTACGTCCACCAGCGGTTCGTGAACGGGGGCAAGCCCCGCGGGCGCGTCGGGAAAGGCGGCAGGGGGAATGGGTGCAAGCTGCATAGCGTTCTCCTTATCGTCTGTTCTTGTTGTAAGGGGGTTACGACCGGCGGTCGTCTGCTTCGCCCGCGCGGTCGCGCACTTTAGAGTTCCACAGCCGCCGCCGGCGACGGTTTACCCGCACGTTCCACACCACAAAGGCGGCAATGAGCAGCACCAGCACGGCGGCAATGACCAGCAGCACTTTAGAAAACCGCACAAACCAGTCGCGAATCCACAGCAGCAGGCTGCGCTTGCAGCTTTGCTGGGCTACCAGCTGCACGGTGCCCACTTCTTCTCCCGCGCAGAGTACCGTGGCGGTGCCAAGCGGCGTGCCCTGCTCTACCGGCGCCCGCAGCTCGGTTACGGTTAGGTGAGGTTCCAGCAGCACGCTTTCGGCCGACTGCGAAGGCACAATGGCGTAAAAATCCGCCGAGGGCACCGCCGTTACATAGTCGGTATCGGCGCATAGCGTTACCTTTACCTCGCCCACCGGCCGGGTGGTTTGCACTACGCACAGGTAGTCAAGGTCGGTAAAGGCCCAGTGCAGCAGGGCGTCGGTATCGTCAAACTCGTGGTGCACCTGGTAGCCGTTCAGCGTTTCTACCGGGCAGCCCAGCACGGCGGTGAGGTAGCGGCGGCCGTCTTTTTCGGCCAGCGAGAGCAAATTGCGGCCGGCGTCGTCTGTATAGCCGGTTTTCAGCCCCTGCACCCGCCGGTAATACCAGCTGGAGGTGGGGTTAATCATAAAATTGGTGGTTTCAAACACCCGCTCCTCCTGCTTTAGGTTGGTGGGGGGCAGGGTGTATGAGACAGAGGCGCAGAGCTCCGTCAGCTCCGGGTGGTTTAATATTTCTTTGCCCAGCTGCACTAAGTCATAGGCGCTGGTTACCTGCGCCGGGTCGTGCAGGCCGTGGGCGTTGGTAAAGTAACTGTCGTTCATGCCCAGGGTAGAAGCCCGCAGGTTCATTTGCGCCACAAAGGCCTCTACGCTGCCGCAAAGGGCTATGGCAATGGCGTTGGCGGCGTCGCAGGCAGAGGGCACCAGCAGGCAGCCCAGCAGCTGGCGCATGGTCAGCTGCTCGCCCGGCAGCAGCCCCGCAACCGAGGCGCCCGTGCCCAGCAAATCGTCTACCACGCCTTCGTACACGGTGATTTTCTCGTCCAGCGAGGGCGAAAGCTCCACCGCCACCAGCGCGGTCATCAGCTTCGCAACGCTGGCGGGGTAAACCTGGCGGTGGGGGTCGAGCTCATACACCACCGTGCCGGTTTCTACGTTCATCATATAAACCGCCTTGGCGTGCAGCTGCGTACCGGCGGGCAGGGTGTAGCAGGCGGCCGCGGCGGGGGGCAGGGCGCCCCCGACTGCCAGCAGCAGGGCGAAAAAACAAGAAAAAACCGAAAAAATGATTTTTTTCATGGCAATGCTCCTTTAAGTGTGGTACAATAAAGCCGTAGGTTGTACCCAACGGGGCAAACAAAGGCAAATCCGGCCGCCAAAAAGGCAAAAAAGGCGGCGGAAGAATTATTCCTTTTCAGTATACCACTTTTATCTGCAAAAGAAAAGGAGTATTTGAGAAGAAAGACGGGGTTTTTTATGATTTATATTACCGGCGATATGCACGGCGAGGAACAGCGCTTTTACGATAAATCCATGCGGCGGCTGAAAGAGGGCGACACGCTGCTGATATGCGGCGACTTTGGCTTTGTGTGGGACGACAGCCCCAAAGAGCGCAAATTTTTAGAGTACCTCGGCAGCCGTAAATATACCGTCGCCTTTATAGACGGCACGCACGAAAACTACGATTTGCTGAACCGCTGCCGCATGACGGTGTGGAACGGCGGCCGGGTGCACCGGGTGGCGGGCAATTTGCTGCACTTAATGCGCGGGCAGATTTTTACCATAGAGGGCATGACCTTTTTTACCTTCGGCGGGGGCGAAAGCCACGACCGCGACATGCGGCAGGAGCACGTTTCCTGGTGGCGGGAGGAGCTGCCCTCTGCCGCCGAAATGTCGGAAGGGGCGGAGAATATAGACGAAGCCGGCTGCAAGGTAGACATTATTCTTACCCACGAGCCCCCCTCGCTTGTCAAATCCTCTATGTTGCTGCGCCATGGCGAGGCCGACCGGGTAAACCGGCTGAACGGCTACTTAGAGCAATTAAACCGCGAGTGCACCTTTCAGCACTGGTTTTTTGGCAGTATGCACGAGGACCGACGGGTTACCCCGGTGCACACGGCGGTCTTTCGCAGCCTCATCAGCTTAGAGGGGCTGGGCGAGTAACCCCCTTTTCAGCCCCTTTTTATCCTTTTGCCCGCCCCCGGCGCAAAAAACCGGGCGGCGGGCAAAAAAGTGCTTGCAGTTGGGGCGCGGCTGTGCTATAATACCACGGTAGCGGAAAAATTCAATGCACTTTCGCTATGGTAAATCACACATTTTGCGACCGGCGGCCGGTTGGCGCCTCTTATGCGATACGACGGGGCGTTTGGCTCATAGCCGGGTTAGCAGCAAAATGGCGGTTCAAACGAAGGAGGAACCCTATTTATGAGCGTCGTATCTATGAAACAACTGCTGGAAGCAGGCGTGCACTTTGGGCACCAAACCCGCCGGTGGAACCCCAAAATGGCGGAGTACATCTTTACCGAGCGCAACGGGATTTATATCATCGACCTGCAAAAAACGGTAAAGAAGTTAGAGGAAGCCTATCTGTTTGTGCGCGAAGCCACCGCCAACGGCGGCGACATTCTGTTTGTCGGCACCAAAAAGCAGGCCCAGCTTTCGGTAAAAGAAGAAGCGCAGCGCTGCGAAATGCCCTATGTAGACGCCCGCTGGCTGGGCGGTATGCTTACCAACTTCCGCACCATTCGCCGCCGCATTGACCGCTTAAATCAACTGCGCAAAATGGCGGAAGACGGCACCTTTGACCTGCTGCCCAAAAAAGAGGTCAGCAAGCTGAATGCCGAAATTGAAAAGCTGGAAAAATTCTTGGGCGGTATTCAAAACATGAAAAAAGCGCCGGCCGCCATGTTTGTGGTAGACCCCCGCAAAGAAAAAATCGCGGTAGCGGAAGCCCACAAGCTCAACATTCCCGTGGTGGCGATTGTAGACACCAACTGCGACCCGGACGACGTAGACTATGTGATTCCCGGCAACGACGACGCCATTCGCGCCGTGCGCCTGCTGGTGGGCACCATGGCCGACGCGGTTATTGAAGGCCGCCAGGGCGCCGTGGGCGCCGCCGCTGAGCAAGAAAAGGAAGAAGACGCCGAGTAAGCGACCCTTCGCTTACCGGAGTACAAGGAGGAACCAATATGGCTTTTACAGCTGCTGACGTAAAGAATTTAAGAGAAAAAACCGGCTGCGGCATGATGGAGTGCAAAAAAGCGCTGACCGAAGCCGACGGCGATATGGACAAGGCCATTAACGTACTGCGCGAAAAAGGGCTGGCTGCGGCCGCCAAAAAGTCCGGCCGCATTGCGGCCGAGGGCGCGGTAGTGGCGTATGCAGACGAAAGCACCGGCGTTACGGCGCTGGTAGAAGTGAATGCCGAGACTGACTTTGTGGCCAAAAATGCGGAATTCCAAAAATTCGCCACCCTGTGCGCCAAAACGGTGGCCGAGCAAAACCCGGCCGACGTAGACGCCCTGCTTGCCATGACCCCCGCCGGCGAGAGCATGGACGTAGCTGCGCTGCTGCGCGAAAAGATTTTGCAAATTGGCGAGAATATGAAGGTGCGCCGCTTCGCCCGGTATGAGGGCAACGTGGTGTCGTACATTCACGGCGGCGGGCGCATTGGCGTTATGGTAAAGTTAGAGGGCAGCGCCGCCGCAACCGAGGCCGCCGTTGCCATGGGTAAAGACGTGGCCATGCAAATTGCCGCCATTAACCCGCTCTTTCTTGACCGCTCTACCGTACCGGCCGAGCGACTGGACGAAGAAAAGGCCATTTTGGCGGTGCAGATTCAAAACGACCCCAAAAGCGCTAACAAGCCGGAAGCCATTATTCAAAAAATGGTAGAGGGCCGCATTTCTAAATTTTACAAAGAGAACTGCCTGTTGCAGCAGGAGTTTGTAAAAGACAGCAGCATGACGGTAGAGCAGTACGTTGCCTCGGTTGCCAAAGAGGCCGGCGGCGACCTGCGCGTGGCCGACTACGTGCGGTTTGAAAAAGGCGAAGGCCTTGAAAAACGCAGCGACAACTTCGCCGACGAAGTTGCCAGCATGATGTAATGCCGGAACAATTGCTTAGCTAATACCGCCGCGCCGCCCTCTTGCTCCTTTTGGGGGCGGCGCAAAATGCGGCAAATATTGCATGTAACGCAAAAATCCGCCGGGCGGCGGGGAACCAAACCGTTCCTCACCCGCCCGGCGGGTTTTGTGTTATTGGGGGCCTTGTTTTATCGCTGGGGTTTGGCCAAAGCCAGCAGGTCGCGCACCTCGCGGTCGGTAAGGGGGCGCAGCGAGCCCACCGGCAGGCGGCCCAGCCGCAAATTGCCCACCGCCGTGCGCTTTAGGCGGGCCACCGTAAGCCCCACCGCTTCGCAGAGCTTGCGAATTTCGCGGTTGCGGCCCTCGTGCAGTACAAATTCCAGCACCACCCGGGTGGGTTCTTCTACCAGCCGGTGAATCTCGCAGGGGGCGGTTTTGCGCTCGTCTATTACCAGCCCCTGCTCCATTTGCAGCAGCTGTTCCTCTGCCACCGGGGGGCGCACCGTTACGCGGTAGCGCTTGGTCAGCCCGTGAGAGGGGTGGGTCATGGCCTGCACAAAGTCGCCGTCGTTCGAGAACAGCAGCAGCCCTTCGGAGTCTTTGTCCAGTCGACCGGCGGGGTAAACCCGCTCATGGCAGTCGGCCACCAAATCCGCCACGCATTTGCGGCCCCGCTCGTCTTTCATGGTAGAAAGGTAGCCGCGGGGCTTGTTGAGCATCAGGTAAACCCGGTCGGCAGAGCGGTGGTTCACCCGGCGGCCGCTTACCGTTACCACGTCGCCGGTCAGCCGCACTTTGTCGCCCAGCCGGGCGGGGCGGCCGTTTACCTTCACCTTGCCCTCGGCAATCAGCTGCTCCGCCGCCCGGCGGGAGCATAAGCCGCTTTCGGTCAAATATTTTTGCAAACGAATGGACTGATTGTTCAAAACGGACCCTCCCGGGGATGATTGCTTTTTTCCTTATTTTCTTTTTCTTTACGCTAACTTTACCGTTCAACCCGGCCGGAGCCGTCTCCGGCGGCCAGCGCGTCTACCTCCGCCGCGCTTACCAGGTTGTAGTCGCCTTCTATAGAATGCTTCAGGCAGCTGGCCGCTACGGCAAAGGCCAGCGCCCGCTCGGGGGCGTCGCCCCGCAGCAGGGCGTATATCAGGCCGCCGGCAAAGCTGTCGCCGCCGCCTACCCGGTCTACAATGTGCACGGGGTAGGTTTTGCTGAAGGTGGCCTTGCCGCCGGTGTAGAGCATCCCCGCCCAGTTGTTGTCGCTGGCAGAAAGGGAGGTGCGCAGCGTAATGGCCACGGCGGAAAAGCCAAAGCGGCGGGTGAGCTTTTCGGCCACCTCTACGTAGCCCGCTTCGTTCAGCTTGCCACCGGTCACGTCGGTATGTTCGGCGCGAATGCCAAACACCCGGTCGGCGTCTTCTTCATTGGCAATGCACACGTCTACGTACTGCATCAGCTCGCCCATAACCGCCCCGGCTTTTTCGCTGGACCACAGCTTTTTGCGAAAGTTCAAGTCGCAGCTGACCGTCAGCCCCTTGCTTTTGGCCGCGCGGGCGGCCTCTAAACAAATGGCGGCTACGTTGTCGCCCAGCGCGGGGGTAATGCCGGTAAAGTGAAACCAGTGCGCCCCGGCAAAGGCGGCCTCCCAGTCAAAATCGGCGGGGGTTGCGGTGGCAATGGCCGAGTGGGCGCGGTCGTATATCA
>CANQGN010000087.1 GCA_947623215.1 uncultured Clostridia bacterium | reverse complement strand
ATTGTCGCCGTCAGTACCGCGCACAGCACTCTCAGAACCATTACCACCAGAGTGTTTATATACAGAGTAAAAAAGTTATAGGAATTCCAGACCTCTGAAAAATTCTCCCAGTGCCATCCCCCCTGCGGCAGAATATAAAACGGATCTACCGATATTGCCTGGCTCTTTGTCTTAAATGCGGTAAGAACCATCCACACAAAGGGGACCAGCATGGCTATGGCGCCGATGATCAGCGCTGTATGAATGATCGTGGAATTTAACCGGCGTTTTGCTTGATATCCCATATTTCCATCCCCTTTTCTAATTATAATGAACCCATTTCTTTTCTGTCTTCTGTATCAGGTAGGTAATAATCGAGATTACCACCATCATGAAGATGACGATCGCGGAACCATACCCCCGCTCTCCCCGTTCAAAGGAATGCTGATAAAACAGATAGGTTACGGATTTTACGGACTGTACCGCCCGGCTGCTCTCGTACAACTCTGCCGCCCGGCGGCTGCTCAATTTGCCTGCGGGGCAAGAGGCGCGGGGTGAAGAGCTATTTGCCCGCGAGCCCTTTAAGCGGGCGGTGGGCGAGGCGCTGGCCGGTCGCCACAGCGGGCAGCTGCTGGCTTTGGGTGAACGCACCTACCAGCTGATAGCCAACCCCGTGCGGCAGGAGGACGAAACCGTGGGCGCGGTACTCATGCTGCTGGACGTAACCGAGCGGGAGGAGCGCGACCGCCTGCGGCAGGAATTCTCGGCCAACGTGTCGCACGAGCTCAAAACCCCCTTAACCTCTATTGTAGGCTTTGCGGAAATTATGATGAACGGCCTGGTAAAGCCGGAGGATACCCCCCGCTTTGCCGGCAACATTTACCGCGAGGCCCAGCGGCTGATTTCGCTGGTGGGCGACGTAATGGAGCTTTCGCAGTTAGACGAAGGCAGCCTGCAAAACCGGCAGGAGCCGGTAGAGCTTTACGAGCTTACCCGGCAGGTGGCGGAGCGTTTTCGCCCGGCGGCAGAGAAGCGGGGCGTAACGGTGCAATTGCAGGGCGAACCCTGCACGGTAACGGGGGTGCGGGCCATTTTAGAAGAAATGGTGCGCAATTTGTGCGACAACGCCGTAAAGTACAACGTAGAGGGCGGGCGGGTCACGCTGGCCGTCTCGCGCCGCGAAAAAGACGTGCTGCTGGCGGTCAGCGACACCGGCGTGGGTATTCCTTATGAAGATCAGGAGCGGGTGTTTGAGCGGTTTTTCAGGGGAGACAAAAGCCATTCCAGCCAAATTGCCGGCACGGGGCTGGGGCTTTCGATTGTAAAGCACGGGGCGCTTTTTCACAACGCCAAGCTAACCCTGCAAAGCCGCCCGGGCGAGGGCACCACGGTGCTGGTGGCCTTTCCTCTGCCGGAGCCCCCAACCAAAGAATAAGAGAAGAAAAAAGATTTTCCCAAAAAAACCATTGACAAAACGGCCGTTATCCGTTATAATCTTTTTTGCCTTCCAAAAAGGCCCTTGTGTAGGCGGCGCTATAGCTCAGTTGGCTAGAGCATTCGGTTCATACCCGAAGTGTCGTTGGTTCAAATCCGACTAGCGCTACCAATCGGCCCGGTGGTCAAGCGGCTAAGACACCGCCCTTTCACGGCGGTAACACGAGTTCGATTCTCGTCCGGGTCACCAACGCGCTATCCTGCTACTGCCGGATGGCGCGTTTTTTCGTTCTTTTATTCTTTTCAAAGAAAGGCGCTGAGCAGCATGAAAACCGCCGCCCTGTACGACGCAGACCCCTTTTTGTGGCAATGCGAGGCGACCGTGACCGACTGCCGCCCCCTGCCGGAGGGGCAGTTTGGCGTTACGGTAAACCAAACCGTTTTTTTCCCCGAAGGGGGCGGCCAGCCGGGCGACCGGGGGCGCCTGGGGGAGGCGACGGTGACCGACACCCGCTTAAACGAAGACGGCCTGCCGGTGCACCTTTGCGACCGGCCGGTGGCGGTGGGGCAAAGCGTAACGCTGGCGGTAGACGGCGAGCGGCGGTTTGACTTCATGCAGCAGCACACCGGCGAACATTTGCTCTCTTACGCCTTTTTTAAGCTCTACGGCGCGGCCAACGTGGGCTTTCACTTAAACGAAAGCCTTGCCACCTTAGACCTTGACCGCCCCTTTACCGACGATGAAATCGCGGCGGCCGAGCGCTTTGCCAACCGACAGATAACCGAGGACCGCCCGGTGCGCGCCTACGTAACCCGCGCCGATGCGCTGACCGGCGAGCGGGTGCGCAAACAGCCGGTAAAGGGGGGCGACAGCCCCCGCGTGGTAGAAATAGAGGGCAGCGATATTTGCCCCTGCTGCGGCACCCACGTGGCGCGCACGGGGCAGGTGGGCAGCGTGTGCGTGCTGCGGGCCGACCGCCTGCGGGGCGGGGTGCGGCTTACCTTTTTGTGCGGCGGCCGTGCCGTGCGCGACCACCGCGAAAAAACCTGCCTACTGCGGCAGTTAACAGAGGCTTTTTCGGCCCAGCCCGCCGATTTGCCGCAGCGGGCAGAGGCCTTAAAAGCCGAACTGGCGGCCGCCCGGCGAGAGCTGGCGGCGGCAAAGCACGCCCTGCTTGCCAAACAGGCGGAGGCACTGCTGGCCGACCGGGGAGACAGCCCCTACCTGCTCGCCTGCCTGCCGGAGGCGGGCGAGAAAGAAGCTAAAACCATGCTCTCGCTGCTCACCGCCGCCGCGCCGGTACGCGCCATGGTGGTGGCGGCAAAAGGGGATTCCCTTTGCTTTTTGTGCGGCGCGGCGCCCTCCGCCCCCGGCGTCAGCTGCCGGGTAATGTGCGATTTGCTTTGCGGCGTGTTTTGCGCCAAGGGCGGCGGGGGCGACGCCTTTGCCAGAGGGGGCGGCAAAGCCCCGCCCAATTTTGAAGAATTAGCGGGCAGCGTACTGACTGCCCTGCGCCGTATGTCCTGAAAAATCAATCAACCCCCCGACTGGAACCGATATGGTTCCGGCCGGGGGGTTTCTTTTGCTTTTTGCGTTCTTTTGCTTTTTTTGCTTTACGAAGGCCGCCCGCCCCGCACGGCAAGGCGGTAGTAAACGTTCGAGGTCAGCCGGTAAACCAGCAAATAAAACAGCCCAAAGGCGACCAGACAGCCGAGGGTAATCAGGGCGTACAGCCCGGCCTGGTGCAGCCCAAACAGCCGCAGCACCCGCCGCACCATGGGAAACGCGAAGCCCAAATGCAGTGTTGCCAGCGCCAGCGGCAAAAAGAAAACGGTCAGCAGCTGGCTGTTGACGCTTTTGCGAATTTCGCGGTCGGTCATGCCCACCTGCTGCAAAATGCCAAAGCGCGACTGGTCCTCGTACCCTTCTGAGAGCTGCTTGTAGTACACAATCAACACCGTGCCGCACAAAAAGACGAGACTCAGCAGCAGCGCAAGGTACAAAACGCCGCCAAAAAGAGAGAGCGACTCCCCCCGCCAAACGGCGCGGTTTTCACAGCTGAGCGAATAGCGCCCGTACCGCCCGGCGGTCACCTTACCGGCCAGGGCGGCGCACAGCCGGTCATAGAGCGGCTTTTGGGCGGCGTCGCTCAGCCCCGTGTTAAAGGCGTAGTCCCACTGTTCGACCACAAGCTGCCCCTCTTGCCCCTTTAAGGGAGAGAGCACCCGCGCCGCTTCGCTTAAATCATGAACCGCCACCACTGCGGTGGGGAAGGCCGTAACGGTAAATTCGCTAAGGGTCGGCGCCGCCCCCAGCCGGGCGACGGGCAGCGACCCGCCCCCGGCAAAGGCAATTTGGCTTTGCGGCCACTCACACCCCTGCGGCAGGCAGAGCAGCGCCTGCCCGGCGGGCAGGCTTTCGGCCGCGCCGTAAAGCCGGTTATACTCCTGCAAATCCAAAAAGACGAACTGCCAAATTTGCGAAAAGGTGAGGGCTTCGTCCATGCCCTGCCGGTCGGTCATCACCCGCCCCTCTTTTACCACCCCGGCAATTTGCAGGCTGTGGTAGCTCCACACCTCCGCCGCCGCGCCGCCGCACGCCGCCGTTTCGCGCTGCACCAGCTCTGCGAGCGCTTGGCGGTTTTGGTCGGTCAGCTCGCCCGGCTGCTCGGCAGTAAAGGTAAGGCACATCTCGCGCGGGCAGCGGGTTTTGGCCGCTTCTTCTACCCCAAAGTACAAGCTCGCCGCGCCGGAGAGCATGACCAACACCATGGTAGAAAGCAGGCAAATAGAAGCCAGCCCCGCGCCGTTGCGCTTCATGCGCCAGCTCATAAACCCTACCGAGACAAAGTGCGCCCGGCGGTAGTAATAGCCCTTCTTTTTTTGCAGCAGCCGGCAAAGCGCCACCGAACCGGCCATTAGCAGCAAATAGCTGCCCGCCGTAACCAGCGCCGCCGCCGGAAAGAAAAGGGCCAGCGAATCTGCCGGGTTGGTGCAGAGCACCGCAATGCAGTAGGCCCCGGCTAAGGTGAGCACCCCCAGCCCGCCGAGCAGGTAGTTGGCGCGGGGCGGCTTTTCGCCCTTGGCCTCTCCCTGCAGCAGCGCCAGCGACCGGGCAAATAAAATCTGCCGCAGGCCGCCTGCCAGCAGCAGCACAAAAATGCCCCCAAACACGGCGGCGGTGGCCAGCGCGGCGGGCAGGTCTACGTGCAGGCCATAATCCACCGGGCCGCCCGCCAGCCGCACCAGCCCCAGCTCTGCCAGCTTGGCCAGCAGCATACCGGGTACCAGCCCGGCGGCAATGGACCCCGCCCCCAGCAACAGCGTTTCCCACGCCAAAATAATCCCGAGGTGCCGCTTGCCCATGCCAAGGGCGTGGTAAAGACCAAACTCTTTTTTGCGCCGCCGCATTAAAAAGGAATGGGTGTAAAACAGAAAAAGAAGGCTGAAAAAGGCAAGCACGTTGGCGCCAATGGCCATGAGCGAGCGCACCGCCGGGGCGCCGTACACCCCCTCTACCGCCGGGGCGGCCTGCAAATAGCGAAAAAGGTACTGTACCCCCACCATACCGGCGGCGGTAAAAAAGAAGGGCAGCGACATTTGCCGGTTACGGGCAAGCCCGGTCGCGGCCAGCCGCAAAAACAACAGGCGCTTCACCGCTCGTCACCTCCCGCCGTAAGCAGGGTAAGGGCGTCGGCTATTTTTTGGTAAAACTGCCGCTCGGTCAGCTCTCCCCGGTAAAGCTGATGAAAAATGACGCCGTCTTTAATAAAGAGCACCCGCCGCACGCTGCTGGCCGCTTTTATGGAGTGGGTCACCATCATAAGCGTTTGCCCGGCGGCGTTGACTTCGCAAAACAGCCGCAGCAGCTCGTCGCTGGCATGGGAGTCCAGCGCGCCGGTGGGTTCGTCTGCCAGCAGCAGCTTGGGGTGCGAAATCATGGCCCGCGCCACCGCCGCCCGCTGTTTTTGCCCGCCGGAGACTTCAAAGGGGTATTTGTTTAAGAGCCCCAGCAGCCCCAACTGCTCGCAAAGCGGCAGCAGGCGGCCCCGCATCTCTTGCGGTTTAAAGCCGCTGAGCACCAGCGGCAGCAAAATGTTGTCTTTTAAGGTAAAGGTGTCGAGCAATTGAAACTCCTGAAACACAAAGCCCAGCTGCTCCCGCCGAAAGGCGGCGGCCGCCGACCCCGAAAGGCCGGTCAAGTCGCGGCCGTCCAGCGTGACCCGCCCGGCGGTGGGCTTGTCCAGCGCGGCAAGCAGATTCAGCAGGGTGGTTTTGCCGGAGCCCGACTCCCCCATTACCGCCACGCTTTCGCCTTTTTCTACCGTAAAGGTTACGTTGCGCAGCGCCTCTACCGCCTGCCCGCCGCGCGAATGGTAGGTTTTTTTCAGTCCGTTTACTTCTAATAACGCCATGGTTTTCTCTCCTTCGCTGTGGGTAGTGCCGTTTTTGTAAGGCAACTATACCATAGCACAAACGGGAGAACGCGCGCCATGGCTTCGGCTTACAGTTCTCCCGTTTCATCTTACATTTTTGTTCGTTCGTCGCCGGGGGGCGGCAGCGTTTGGGGGGCAAAGCGCAGGGTAAAGGCCGCCCCGCCGCCCGGCGCGGGGGCGGCGGTAAGGGTAACGCCCAGCCGCTCGCAAATGCGGCGGCAAAGGGCCAGCCCCAGCCCGCTGGCGGCGGGCTGCTCTCGCCCGCGGGCGCCGGTGTAGCCTTTTTCAAAAATGCGGGGCAGCTCTTCGGGCGGAATACCCGGGCCGGTGTCGCTCACCCGCAAGCTGCCCGGCGCGGGAAAATCCACCGTAATGCCGCCGGTTTTGGTGTATTTGAGCGCGTTAGAAAAAAGCTGCCCGAGCACAAAGCCCAGCCACTTGCGGTCGGTAAGGGCGGTAAAGCCCGCCCCCTCACAGTGAAAATAGAGCTTGCGGGCAATGAACTCTACCGAAAATTCGGCCGCCGTTTGCCGCGCCGCCTCTGCCACCGCGCAGGG
>CANQGN010000086.1 GCA_947623215.1 uncultured Clostridia bacterium | reverse complement strand
GAGCACCGACCAGCCCATGCCGGCGTAGAGCAGCATGGAGACTTTGGAAAACCGCTTTAAATTGACGGCGCTGAGGGTAACCCCCACGGCGGCCAGCAGGGCGTTCGTAAGCAGCAGCGCCCACCCCCTGCGCCCGCCCACCGCGAGCAGCGAGACGGGGGTGTAAGAGCCGAGAATAAGCAGAAAAATAGAGCAATGGTCTACTACCCGCAGCGCCGCCTTTAAACGGGGGCGGCGGGCGGCGTGGTAGAGCGCAGAGGCGGTGTAAAGGGTAAGCAGGCTGAGGGTGTACAGACAGCCGCTGAAAAGCACCTTGGGCGAACCGCTTTTGGCGGCGGCAACGAGCAGCGGCAGACCGCCGCACAGGGCCAGCAGCGCCCCTGCCGCGTGCGAGAGGGCGTTGGCGCGTTCTTCTGAAAGGGTTTGGGGCCGCCGAACGGTAGATGTTTGCATTTGTTATCGCTCCTTAAGGTTTTGAAAAACCGGTAAACTGTTAACCACTAACAGTTTACCTTATTTTTCGCAACCTGTCAAGAGCTTTCTCGGATTTTTGTAAGATTGTTATCAATAATTTGGGGATTTATAAGGCGATACAAGCAAGGTAGAAACGCATGGAAGCCTGAGTGTGTTCCCCGAAGGTGAGGGAAGCCGAACCCGCGTGTTCGGCTTCCCTCGCCTAAAAAAAGAGCACCGAAGAACTCCCCTCCGGTGCTCCCTTTTTGCATCAATCATCAGTCGATTTCGACAGCGACCTTCTGATCTTTGCGGCTGGCAGCGGCGCGCATAATGGTGCGAATCGCCTTGGCGATTCTTCCCTGCTTGCCGATTACGCGACCCATATCGCCTTCTGCTACGTGCAGATGATAGACGACTACGCCTTCTTCATCGGGCTCGTCTACCGTAACGGTGACCTGGTCGGGGTCTTCTACCAGTCCCTGTGCCAGCGCAACAAGAAGTTCCTGCATGATGACACCTCCCCTGCTGCTTGATTATTCAATAACGCCGTTCTTTTTGAGCAAAGCCTTTACGGTTTCGGTCGGCTGGGCGCCATTTTGAATCCATTGCTTGGCTTTTTCGCTGTCAATTTTAACCACGGGGGTTTTTTCCAGCGGATTGTAATACCCGATTTCTTCAATGAAGCGACCGTCGCGCGGGCTGCGGCCGTCCGCCACTACGATGCGGTAAAACGGGTTCTTTTTACCGCCCATGCGGCGCAATCGAATTTTTACTGCCATGTTCTCACCTCCAGAGAGCTGTATGCTGTGTATGTTCACCGGTTCTGCGACCGAATGAAACCGAATAGAATCCTTTTTATTATAAGGAAGGGTTATCCCTTAAAGCCGGGCGGCAGCATGGAGGAAAGATTTCCCCCCGGGCCCATGGGGCCAAAGCCCCGGCGGCCTTTTTTGCCTTTGCCCCGCCGCATTTGCTTCATCATCTGCCGCATTTGCTCGTACTGGCGCAGCAGGCGGTTTACGTCTTCTACCTTCATGCCGCAGCCGGCGGCAATGCGCCGTTTGCGGGAGGGATTGATAAGCTCCGGCTTTTGGCGCTCGGCCGGGGTCATAGAAAGTATAATGGCCTCGGTGCGGTCAATTTGCCGGTCGTCGATTTCTACGTTTTTCAGCTGTCGCTCCATGCCGGGCAGCATCCCCAGCATTTTTTTAAGCGACCCCATTTTTTTGATTTGCTGAAACTGGTCGAGCAGGTCGGTTAAGTCGAAGCGGTTTTCCTCTAACTTGCGGGCCATTTCTTCGGCCTTTTTTTCGTCTAACTGCGACTCCGCCTGCTCAATGAGGCTTAAAATGTCGCCCATGCCGAGAATGCGGGAGGCCATGCGGTCGGGGTGAAAAACCTCTAAATCCTCTAACTTTTCGCCGGTTCCCACAAATTTAATGGGCTTGCCGGTAACGGCGCGAATCGAAAGGGCCGCGCCGCCTCGGGCGTCACCGTCTAACTTGGTTAAAATTACGCCGTCTATGCCCAGCGCCTCGTTAAACGACTGGGCGACGGTTACGGCGTCCTGCCCGGTCATAGAGTCCACCACCAGCAGCACCTCGTTGGGGTGGAGGGCTTCTTTCATGCGGCGGAGTTCGTCCATGAGCGCTACATCTATATGCAGCCTGCCGGCGGTGTCGACCAGCAGGTAATCGTGCCCGTAGTCCCGCGCGTAGCGCAGCGCCTCTGCGGCGGTTTTTACCGGGTCCTGCGTGCCTTTTTCAAACACCGGGGCGCCCGCGCGCTCGCCCACTACCTTTAATTGGTCTATGGCGGCGGGGCGGTAAACGTCGCAGGCGACTAAGAGCGGGCGGCTGCCCTGCTCTCTCAGCCGCAGCGCCAGCTTGGCGGCATGGGTGGTCTTACCGGAACCCTGCAAGCCGCAAAACAGCACCACCGTGGGGCCTTTAGAGGCGACGTTGAGCTTGGCTTCGCTCTCGCCCATTAGGCGGGTGAGCTGCTGGTTGACGATTTTAATCACCATTTGCGCCGGGGTAAGGCTTTCGGTTACGTTTTCACCGATTGCCTGTTCCGTTACGGCGGCGGTAAAGTCTTTGGCTACCTTGTAGTTTACGTCGGCGTCCAGTAGCGCCAGGCGCACCTCTCGCATGGCTTCTTTTACGTCGCTTTCGGTCAGGCGGCCGCGGCTTTTCATTTTTTTAAAGGCATTGGCCAGTTTTTCCGTCAATCCTTCAAAGGCCAAGGGGATTCACGCTCCTACCCGGTAAATGTGGTAACAAAAGGGGACTTTACGCCCGGCGAATGCGGCGGGCAAGGTCGGCAATGCGGTGTAATTGCTCGGTTGAATTGTCGCTTTTGGTTTCGGCCAGCTCTTCCACCTGCTCCGCTAAGGCTTGCACCCGGCGCATGGCGGCGGCAAAGCCGAGCTTGCCTTCAAACTCGCGCAAGCGGCGCTCGGCCGACTGAATGCTTTGCAGCGCGCTCTGCCGACTGACGGAAAAGGACTCCGCCAGCTCCGACAAGCTTAAATCTTCATCATAATACCCGGCAAACAGCTCTTGCTGGCGGGGGCTGAGCAGCGGGCCGTAAAGGTCGAACAAATAGGCGAGCGAGAGGTCTTTCGGCATGGTGGTCGCCCCTTTCCGGGTGTAAAGGTTCACTGCTTGACACCCCATGATTATACCAGATTCTTTTGGTTTGTCAAGTAAAAAATCAAAATTTACCAAAAAAGCCGCGTCCCCCGGCGCCCAAAGGGGGGCGACGGGGGACGGCTTGCGACCGGCGGCTGCGGATTCAGCCGCGGCCATGGATTATTCGAGCCCCAGCAGCCAGGGGACGGAAACGCCCAGCACGTCAGCTATGGCGATAAGTTCAAAGTCACTGACTTTCCGGATTTGCCCTTCCAGTTTTGACAGGCCGGAGGAATTCATTTCAACGCCCCGAACCTGCAGTTGCGCAAGCAACTCCTTTTGCTTCATACCCATGGATTTCCGTTTTTCTTCTACTCGGCGGCCTACCAGATTGCTGCTGCCAATTTCTTGCTTGCGTATTCTCATGATGATCCCTCCATCTGTACCACACCGGAACCGCCCGCCAAAGAGAGACGAACGATTCAATATCACGCAAGTCCTGTTATCATTATAAACGAAAAAATCATTTAATATTTCCGTTTAGGAACCAAGGGCAAAAAATTTACAATTTGTTCATAATTTGCGCGATAAAATGCGAGAATTTTGTTTTTTAAGAAGCAACCACCAATTCTTTGTTGCTTTTTTCTTGCATTTTTCGGCCAATGTGGTACAATAGAATCGTTAATAGACTGCCATTTCAACTTGAAAGGGTGACTTTTATGCACGCCGCTTCTTTTTCTGCCGCCGAACCGCTAACGGAATTTTCGCAGTTGAGCATGGCCGAGGGCATTTTCGGCACGCCGCTGAGCGACCGCACCGCTTGCTTTGACCTCTTTTTTCGCTCGATTCCGGACGACGGCGGTTTTTTAATTTCCGCCGGGCTGGCCCGGGCGGTAGACGCGCTGCGCAATTTGCATTTTGACGACGACGCGCTGGCTTTTTTGCGCGAAACCCAAACCTTCAGCGAGGATTTTTTGCACTATCTGGCCACCATGCGCTTTACCTGCGACGTGTGGGCCGTGCCGGAGGGCACGCCGGTGTTCCCTTACGAGCCCATTGTAACCGTGCGCGGGCCGCTGCTGCAAGCCCAGTTAATCGAAACGCTGCTGCTGGTGATATTTAACCACCAAACGCTTATCGCCACCAAGGCCAACCGCATTGTGCGGGCGGCGGAGGGGCGGCCGGTGTATGAATTCGGCGCCCGCCGCGCCCACGGGGCAGACGCCGCCTTGTGGGGGGCGCGGGCGGCCTTTATAGGCGGGTGCGCCGGTACCACCCAAACGAACGCCGCCAAAAAGTTCGGTATTCCCTACTTTACCACCATGACCCACAGCTGGGTGCAGGCGTTTGAAAGCGAGGCTGCCGCCTTTGCCGCCTACGCCGCCCGCTGCCCCAACGACTGCGTGCTGCTGGTCGACACCTACAGCACCATTTCCTCCGGCGTGCCAAACGCCATACGGGTATTTAACGAGGTGCTAAAGCCCATGGGGGTGCGCCCCAAGGGCATACGCATCGACTCGGGCGACATTACCTACCTTACCAAAAAGGCCCGCCGGTTGTTAGACGACGCGGGTTACCCCGACTGCGCCATTACGGTGAGCAATTCGCTGGACGAAGCCGTGATTCGCGAAATGCTGGCGCAGGGCGCGAGGGCGGACAGCTTTGGCGTGGGCGAACGGCTGATTACCGCCGCCTCTTCCCCCGTGCTGAGCGGGGTGTATAAGCTGGCCGCCTTAGAAGACGAAACCGGCCGGGCGGTGCCCAAAATTAAAATCAGCGACAACACCGGCAAAATTACCCTGCCGGGGGTCAAAACCGTGTGGCGGCTGCTCGACCGGGAGCTGGGCAAGGCCATGGCGGACGTGGTGACGTTGGCGGACGAAGAAATAAACGAAACCGCCCCTTACGAGCTCTTTGACCCCGTGTATACCTGGAAGCGCAAGCGGGTAGAGCATTTTATCGCCCGGCGACTGCAACAGCCGGTTTTTGTGGGGGGCGAGTGCGTTTACGCTTCCCCCACCCTGCCGGAGATTCAGCGCTCCTGCGCGGCGCAGATAAACACGCTGTGGGAAGAAGTAACCCGCTTTGAAAAGCCCCACCACTATTACGTAGACTTGTCTAAAAATTTATGGGATTTGCGGCAGAGCATGTTGCAGCCCTATTCTAATACGGAGGAATAACGCTATGCTTCGTACCATATTAGCCGCCCTTATGGCGGCGGCCTTGCTGCTGCTCGCGGGGTGCGCCCCCGCCGCCACCGTTACCCCCGGCGAGCCCTCCGCCGTTACCTATTACGACGGCACCTCTACCACCGAGGTGACCAAAGAGGCGGTGCTGAGCGCAGTCGCTTCCGGCAAATTGACCGCCCGCTACGAAACGGTAACCGAAACCGCCGCCACGGCGGAGGTAACGCTGGGAATGCCCTCTACCGAGCTCACCGCCCTGTTTGCAAACGCCGACCCAGTGCGCGAGGCGGGCGTGCGCTACATTCGCTACACCTGCGGCGGCAGCTTTTACTACTACACCAACGACGGCAGCGAAAACGGCCTGGCGGCGGTGGTATACTACGGCCCCGCCTACGGGTTTGAACCCGGCGTTACCACCAAAGCGCAGGTGGCGCGGGTGCTGGGCGACGCGCCGGAGCAACCGGCGGGAGAAGACGCCCTTTCCATGTTCCTGTACCGCGCCGCCGGGTCTACCTTTTACGATTACGCCGCCGGGGATAACCGCCTGTCGTTTTATTTTAACGATTCCGGCGTGCTCTCCGCGCTGGCGCTGTATCAGGCAGGGCTGTGGATTACCTGACCCCCTGCCCCGCTATAACAAACAGGCCAACGTGAGGGCTTCTTCTAAATCTGCCGCTGCCATGGCGGGGGGCTGCCCCGCTACCGGCGGGCGAATAAACAAATCCGCCGCCGGTTTGCCCAGCACGGCCGTAAACCAGTTGCGAAAGCCGGTATCGGCCAGGCGGCCGACCTCTGCCTCTATTTGGTAACCGGCCGCCAGCGCCAACAGCCGCCCCAGCTGGCCGCTGCCCTCTGCCGCCGGGCCTACGGTGCGCCAGTACACTTCGCCCCGGCCGGGGTAAAGCGCCACCGCCCCGCTTAGGTTCGCCCCCGCCGCATAGCGGGCGAGCGCCGCCGTTTCGGGTTCGCTTTCGGGCGCGGGGCCGCTGTAGCCGGCCGCCGCCGGGCCGTAAATGCCCCGCCCTTTTTCTCTTGCCCGGCGGGGGGCAAAGCCAAAGCAAAAGTTGCGGGCTATCTCTACCCCTCTGGCGTTGGCCTGCCAGCGAGAGAAATCGCCGTCGGGGCAGATCGGGAGCAGGGCGCGGATTCGGGCGG
>CANQGN010000085.1 GCA_947623215.1 uncultured Clostridia bacterium | reverse complement strand
CGCATCATGTCCCTGGCAAAGTCCCTGGACCTGGGGAGCGGGCAGTCCCGGAGCGGGACCGCCCCGGAGAGCGCCCCGCCGCCGGAGCCTCCCTCCCCCGCCCCGCAGCGGGGTTCGCGCAGGCGCAGGGCGGAAAGCAGGTCAAATTCATCAAACCCCGCGCCGAAGGCGTGAGAAAGAAGCATGGCGACTACCACCGCCAGCGCGGCCGCCGCCGTGGCCCAGCGGGCAAAGCGGGTTATTTTCTTTTTCGCTTGTTCGGCTTCCATGGGCCTGCGCCTCCGGTGGGTTTATGGGGCGGGTTGGCGCCCTGTTTGGCCGGGGCGCGGGGCACCAGACACCCGCTGCCGGAACCGATTAAATCGCGCCGGCCGAGGGCGGTCAGCACCCGGCGAACGGCGGCGTAATTTTCCGGTTTAAAATATTGCAGCATGGCGCGCTGCTCGGCCTTTTGCTCCGGCGTTTTGGGCACGTAAACGGGCTCTAAGGTGTAGGGGTCCAGCTCGGTATAAAACATGGCGGTAGAAATGGTGCCGGGGGTGGGGTAAAAATCCTGCACCTGCTGGGGGCGCAGGTGATGTTCTTTTAAAAAGAGGGCGAGTTCCAGCGCGTCTGCCGGGGTGCAGCCGGGGTGAGAAGACATAAAGTAAGGCACCAGATACTGCTCTTTGCCCTGCGCGCGGCTAAGTTCAAAATATTTCTTTTGAAAAGCCAAATAAGCCTCGATATGCGGCTTTCCCATTTTGTCCAGCACGGCGGCGGAGCAATGCTCCGGCGCGACCTTTAGCTGGCCGCTTACGTGGTGGGCCACCAGCTCGCGCAAAAATTCGTCGTTCTCGTCTTGCATAACGTAATCAAACCGAATGCCGGAGCGAATGAACACCTTTTTGACCCCCGGCAGGGCGCGGATTTTGCGCAGCAGCGCCAAATAGGCCGTGTGGTCGCACACCAGCTGCGGGCAAGGCGTGGGGGCGAGGCACTTTTTGCCCTTGCACAGGCCGTGCTCTGCCTGCCGCTCGCAGGAGGGGCGGCGAAAATTGGCGGTGGGGCCGCCTACGTCGTGTATGTATCCCTTAAAATGGGGGTTATGGGTCAGCTGCTCCGCCTCGCGCAGCACCGACTGCTCGCTGCGGCAGGTAACCGCCCGCCCCTGATGAAAGGCGAGCGAGCAAAAATTGCAGGCGCCAAAACAGCCCCGGTTGTGGGTAATAGAGAACTCTACTTCTTCTATGGCCGGCACGCCCCCCTGCGCCTCGTATGCCGGGTGGTACCACCGCCGGTAAGGCAGGGCGTACACGTGGTCCAGCTCCGCCGTGGTAAGGGGCGGCATGGGGGGATTTTGTATTAAATACCGCTCCCCCTGCTTTTGGGTTAACCGGCGGCCGCGCAGGGCGTCCTGCTCGTCCAGCTCGGTCCGCGCGGCGCGGGCGTAGCGCCGTTTGTCGCGCGCCACTTCTTCAAAAGAGGGCAAATAAGCGCCGTCTTCCGCCGGGGCGTCGGCAAGGTAGCAGGTGCCGGGAATTTCGGTAATGGTCGAGACCGGCCGCCCCGCCGCCAGCGCGGCGGCAATTTGCAGGGTCTGGTTTTCGCCCATGCCGTAAGAGAGCAAATCCGCAGTGCAGTCTACCAGCACCGAGGGCAGCACCTGATCGCTCCAATAATCATAATGGGCGAAGCGCCGCAGCGAGGCTTCCAGCCCGCCCACAATAAGGGGAATATCGCCAAAGGCCTGCCGCACACACCGGCAGTAAACGGTCAGCGCCCGGTCGGGGCGTAGGCCCGCCCGGCCGCCGGGAGAGTAAGCGTCGTTATGGCGGCGGCGCTTGGCGGCGGTGTAGTGGGCCACCATAGAGTCTAAATTGCCGGCGTTTACCATCACCCCCAGCCGGGGGCGGCCAAAGGCGGTAAAATCGGCGGTAGAGCGCCAGTTCGGCTGAGCTAAAATGGCCACGCGGTAACCCGCGTCTTCCAGCACGCGGCCAATAATGGCGGTGCCAAAGGCGGGGTGGTCTACGTAAGCGTCGCCCGTTACCAGCAAAAAGTCAATGCACGGCCAGCCGCGGGCGGCAACCTCCGCCGGGGTAATGGGTAAAAAATCGCTTTGCTGTTTAGTCACTTTGGTTCATTCTCATTTCTTCCAGCTGCTGGCGGGTCAGCAGCACCTTGCGGGGCTTGGATCCCTCAAAGGGGCCCACCACGCCGCGTTCCTCTAACTGGTCTACAATGCGGGCGGCCCGGGCGTAGCCCAGCTTTAACCGCCGCTGCAGCAGCGAGGTAGAGGCAAGACCGGCTTCTACCACCACTTCCATGGCCTGGGGCAGCATTTCGTCCCATTCGCCGTCGCCGCCATCGTCGTCCGCCGCCTTTTTGCCTTTGGTTTCGGCGGCGTGGCGCTCGATTTCTTCGGCGATTTCGCGGCTGTACTCGCTCTCGTCCCCGCCGGTAATGTACTCCACCACGGCCTTGATTTCATCATCCGACACCCAGCATCCCTGCACCCGCACCGGCTCCGGCAGGCCTACGGGGTAAAAGAGCATGTCGCCCTTGCCCAGCAGTTTTTCGGCCCCCTGCCGGTCTAAAATGGTGCCGGAGTCAAACCGGTTGGCCACCTTTAGGGCAATGCGGCTGGGCACGTTGGCTTTAATTAAGCCGGTTAACACGTCTACCGAGGGGCGCTGGGTGGCGACGACTAAGTGCATACCGGCGGCGCGGGCCTTTTGGGCGAGGCGGCAAATGGAATCTTCTACCTCCGCCGGGGCGACCATCATCAGGTCGTTGAGCTCGTCCACCACAATTAAAATTTGGGGCATGGTTTCAAAGCCCTCATGCTCTTTGGCATAGCGGTTGTAGCCGGTAAGGTCGCGCACCTTGCACTCGCCAAACAGTTTGTAGCGGCGCTCCATTTCTGCAACCGCCCATCCCAGCGCGCCAGAGGCCTTTTTGGGGTCGGTTACCACCGGCACCAGCAGGTGGGGCAGGCCGTTGTAAACCTCTAACTCTACCACCTTGGGGTCAATCATCAGCAGCTTTACTTCCTCCGGCGAGGCTTTAAAAAGCACGCTTAAAATAAAGCTGTTAATGCAAACCGATTTGCCCGACCCGGTGGTACCGGCGATGAGCAAATGGGGCATTTTGGCGAGGTCTGCCAGCACAATGTTACCGGCAATGTCTTTGCCCACCGCCACGGTGAGCTTGCTTTTGGCCGCCGCAAAGGGGGCGGAATCGATAATATCCCGCAGCCGCACCGAGGCGACCGACTTGTTGGGCACCTCTATGCCCACCGCCGCCTTGTTGGGAATTGGCGCTTCTATACGCACCCCGGCGGTAGCGAGGTTTAGGGCAATATCGTCTGCCAGCCCGGTGATTTTGCTGATTTTTACCCCGGCGGCGGGTTGCAGCTCATAGCGGGTTACGGTGGGGCCGCGGCTGATGTTGATAATGCGGGTTTCTACCCCAAAGCTGCGCAGGGTGTCTACCAGCAGCTCGGCGTTGGTTTTCAGCTCGTCCTGCACCCCGGCGCCCCCGGCGCCGACTCCCTGCTCCAGCAGCCGCACGGGCGGGCAATGGTATTCCTCCTGCGGGGCGGCGTTTACCTGAATGGGGGTAAAGTCACTCTCTCCCTCGCCCCGCCCCTTTGCCTGCCGGGGCTTTTTGGCGGGCTTTTCTTTGGCTTCCGCCTCTGCTTCGGCGGGCCCACTTTCGGGGTCAAGACCGGCGTTTTCCTGCGCCTGCTGAATAATCTCGTCTAAATCCGCCGCAGGCGGGGTGGCGGGCTCGTCCGCCGGCTCTTCGTCGTTGTATTTTGCCACCAGTCGGCGGCTTTTGGTGGCAAGGTCGGTTTCGTCGGTTTTGGGCGGGTTTGTCGGCTGCTCCGGCATCCCCTCCAGCGAAATGTCCCATTCCTTTTCACTGCGGCGCTGGCGGCGGCGCTCCATGGCTTCTCTGGTATTGGCAGAGGCCTTTTGCACCGGTTTAGAAACGGCGGTTAAAAACTGCGCCAAGGTAGTGCCGGTAAGCAGCAGCGCCAGCAGCACCGCCGCCAGGCACACCACCACCATGGCCCCCGCCCGGCCAAACCACCGGGCAAAGGGGTAGGCAAGCAGGCTGCCCAGCACCCCCGCGCCCTTTACCCCCAGGGCGTACTGGGCGCGAACGTAGTCGCCAAAGCCGGTATAGGCGGGCGAGTAAGAAAAGAGCGACACAAAGGCGCCGCCAAACCACAGCAGAGCAAACACGCCAAGCAGGCGGGGCCAAAAGCCCTCGCCCGTTTTGCCGAGCGAGAGCAGCGCAAACACCGCCCCGGCAAACACCAGCCAGGGGAAAATCCAAAAGCCCCCAAGCCCCATTAAAAAGGCGTGGAGGGTATGCCAAAGGTTGTCGCCGTCAAACAGGGCGGCGACAAACAGAAAGAGGTTGACAAAAAAGAGCACAAGGGCGGTAATTTGGCGCTTTTCAAGCCCCTTGCGGGCTTTCTTTTTGGGTTGCGCCTTCTTTTTTTTGGATTTGGCAGCCATCAGGCGGCGAAACCTCCTTTCAAACCAATTATTGCGTTACACCCCGGCAATGGCGAGCACCAGCGTAACCGCCGCAAGGGCGAGGCAGTAGTACCCGAAGAGTTGATACCGGTCTTTTTTGAGCAGCCACTGAATGAGCTTAATAGAAAGCACGCCGAACACCAGCGCAGAGAGTACGCCAAAGAGCAGCGGCACCACAGCCACCGAAATTTGGCCGGTAAAAGCGTCTTTCGCGTCTGAAAGGGCGGCGGCGGCAATGGCCGGTACGCTTAAAATAAAGGAATACTGAACCATATACTCGCGCGAGAGGCCGCACAGCAGCCCGGCCGCCATGGTGCTGCCCGAGCGTGAAACGCCGCTTAAGGTAGCCACGCACTGCGCCCCGCCGATAATGAGGGCGTCTTTTACCTTTGCCGCCCGGCGCACTTTGGTTTGGCGGGCGGTCAGCCGGAAGGTGACGAGCAGCAGCAGCCCGGTAAAACAAAAGGCGGCGGCGAGCGGAAAGAGGCTTTCGCTGGCGTTTACCATTTCTATGTAATCTTTCAGCGAATAGGGGCCGAGGGGGATAATCATCAGCCCCAACAGCGCGGTAGAAATGAGAATCATCACCATCATGCGGCGGGGCGGGTTCATGTGCTTAAAGTCAAACTTGCCGGTGCACAAATCGCGAATGGAGGTAAAAAACTCCACAATCATCTGCCCAATAAGCTTATGGTAAACCAGCAGCACCGCCGCCAGCGTGCCCACGTGCAGCATAACGCTGACAAACAAATTTTCTTCTCCCGTGTAGCCGAACAAATGCTGAAAGAGCTTTACGTGCCCGCTGCTGGAAATGGGCAAAAACTCCGAAAGCCCCTGCACCATGCCAAGCAGAATATGTTTGAGGATTTCCAATGATTACGACTCCCTTTCTGTGCTTTCTATGCGTTCATATAAACAGTCCAGCGCGTCCCGCAGGCCGCCCAAACGGTCAATCAGCCCTTCGTTTACCGCCTCTACCCCGCAAAGCACGGTGCCGATGTCGGTTACCAGCTCGCCGGTGTTGAGCATAAGCGCTTCAAACCGCTCGCGCGGTATGTGCGAGTTGGCGATGACAAAGTCGGTAATGCGGTCCTGCATTCGAATAAAATGGTCGAGCGTTTGGGGCACGCCCAGCACCAGCCCGTTCATGCGCACGGGGTGAATGGTCATGGTGGCCGAGGGCACAATAAACGAGCAATCGGCCGAAACGGCCAGCGGCACCCCAATGGAATGCCCGCCCCCCAGCACCAGCGAAACGGTGGGGGTTTTCATACCGGCAATGAGCTCCGCTATGGCAAGCCCTGCCTCTACGTCTCCCCCCACGGTGTTGAGCAATATGAGCAGCCCCTCAGCCTCGGGCGATTCTTCCACCGCCACAATTTGGGGCATCAGTACCTCGTACCGGGTGGTTTTGTTTTGGGTGGGCAGCAGGTAGTGCCCCTCTATTTGGCCGATAATACTGAGGCAATGCACGGCGTGGCGGCCGCCGGTTGGGGTAACGGGCGAAAGAACAGGTTCGGCGGCGGGCGCGGCCTCCGGCGCGGAGGGGTCTTCTCGCGGGGGGTCGGGCGAATACTCCGGTTGCGGCAAAGGGGCGGGTAAGGCCAAGAGAACAATCTCCTTTTTATACGGCGGCCGCGCAAAGGGGCGCGCCTTTTGCCACAGTATCCCCCGCCCGGGGGCAAAATATGCGGTGCCGGTTCGTTTTATTATACCATTTTTTCGCCCGGCTTACAACCTTAAAATGCCCAAAAAGTCACTTTTTTGGTATGGATGACCCGCCTTACGGCCATAATAACCCCAAAACGCCACGAAAGGACGAGCGCTATGACCCTACGGGAGGCAACCGCCCGGCTGCGGCGCACGCTGCGGCGGCTGCGCCAACAGGCGGGGGCCATATCACCCCAAACCG
>CANQGN010000084.1 GCA_947623215.1 uncultured Clostridia bacterium | reverse complement strand
GGCCGGAGAGAATGTTAATAACGGCTTCGAGCAGGGCGTCGATATACCAGGCGATCCACTGCTCGCGAAAGCGGAAGAGAATAAACAGCCCATTGCATATGCCCACGGCGGTTACGCAGGCGTCCAGATAACACACCACGGTGGCCAGCAGCTGATTACCGGCAAACAGGTCGGTGGTAATGGAAAGGCCGGAGAGCAAATAGCCCACCACCACGGTAAAGACCACAATACCGGCAATGACCGCCGCCTCCATCCAGCCGCTCAGCTTGCGCACGCGGGTAAGCTCCTCTTCCTGCCGGTCGGGGTGGCGGTGCCAGTTGATAAAGCTGATAATATCAATGGGCAGCCAGAAAAACAGGGTAGAAACCATGGTGGCAAAGCGGTAGGCCAGCACTACGCAAATGAGGATTTCGGTAATTTCTACAAACACCGAAACAATGAAATTCCACTTGCTTTGCTTGGAGATGAGCAGCTCGCAAAGAATGTTTAAAAAGGTGTCGGCCAAATACAGGGCCATAATCACCAGCCCCTGCACGCCGTTTACCTCTTCCTCCGGCGCCAGCAGCGAGACCGCCCCGGCCAGCGCCATAATAGACAAAAACCAAATTTGCTCGTAATTGGTAAAATGGCGGCCGAAAATCGTCATGACCGCCAGCGCCAGCGCCATTAGCCCGCAGGCCATGGCGGCGCCAAACAGCCCCGAACGGGCGTCGGAATTGAGGTCGCGCACCGCCTCGCGAATGGCCGCCTGCCCCACCGGCGCGGGGAAGGCGACGGCGCGGCCGTCTTGCAGCAAATAGACCGTGCCGGTAAAGCTGTGGCCGCCCGGCAGCGCCTGCCATTGCTCGTAAGTATACGAAACGGTGCAGGTATACTTGCCGTCTTCTGAGCGGTAAAGCACGGGGCAAACGGTTTCGTCTTCATATTCCTCTTCCAGCGCGTCGGTTACCCGCACAAAGCGGGCTTGCAGGCTGCCGGTAACGGGGGGCACGCGGCGGGCGGCCAAAACGCCCAGCGCCAGCAGCACCGCCATGGCGAGCGCCAGCGCCACCGCCAGCGCGGCTTTCATTCGTACTACAATGGGCTTTTGCATAAACGGGTTTTCTCCTTATTCCGGCAGGCGGGCCAGCCCCGCGCTTACCATTTGCTGAACCGTAAGGGTAACGCCAAATTTGGCGTGCGGCCAGGTAAGGCCGCCCTGAAAATACACGGCGTAAGGGGGGCGCAGGGGGCCGTCGGCCGAAAGCTCGATGGACGACCCCTGCACAAAGGCCCCGGCCGCCATAACCACCTCGTCGTTATACCCGGGGATTGGGTATGGCACGGGGGTAACGTAGCTGTCTACCGGGGCGGCGGCCTGAATGCCCTTGCAAAAGGCAATCATCGCCTCTTTCGACCCCAGCTCAATGGACTGTATAATGTCGTGGCGGCTTTCCTCTCCGCCCGGCAGCACGGCAAAGCCCAGCGCCTCGTAAGCGGCGGCGGCAAACACCGCCCCTTTTAAGGCGGCGGCCACTACCACCGGCGCCATAAAAAAGCCCTGATAAAGCGAGGTCATAACGCTGAGCGAGGCGCCAACGTCCTGCCCAATGCCGGGGGCGCTTAAGCGGTAGGCGCAGCGGTCGATACAGCTTTTGGTGCCGCAAATGTACCCGCCAATGGGGGCCAGCCCCCCGCCGGGGTTTTTAATGAGCGAACCCACTACCATGTCTGCCCCCACGTCAGAAGGTTCGGCGGCCTCTACAAACTCGCCGTAGCAGTTGTCTACCATCACCAATAAATCCGGCTTAAGTCCCTTTAAAAAGGCGATGAGCTCCCCAATTTGCGCCACCGAAAAAGAGGGGCGCATTTGGTAGCCTTTGGAGCGCTGAATGGTAGCCAGCCGGGTTTTGGGGGTTACGGCGGCGCGAATGGCCTCGTAGTCAAACCCGCCGTTTGGCAGCAGCTCTACCTGCCGGTAGGTTACGCCGTATTCTTTGAGCGAGCAGGCCGACTCTCGAATGCCAATAACCTCTTCCAGCGTGTCGTAAGGCTTGCCGACGGGAGAAAGCAGCTCGTCCCCCGGCAGCAAATTGGCCGAAAGCGCTACCGAAAGCGCGTGGGTGCCGCAGGTAATGTGGGGGCGCACCAGCGCCGCCGCCGTATGAAAACAGTCGGCGTATACTTTCTCCAGCGTGTCGCGGCCAATATCGTCGTGCCCGTAGCCGGTGGTACCGGCAAAGCAGGCGGCGCTTACCCGGTTTTTTTGCATGGCTTGCAGCACCTTTAGCTGGTTTTGCTCCGCCATGTCGTCTATGGCCGCAAAGCGGGGCTGTAGCCCCTCTAAAATACGGGCGCAAAAGCGCTCTACTGCCGGGCTTACGCCCATTTGTTGATACCGTGAAACTTCCATAATTTGTCGCTTCCCCTGCTTATTGTTCCGTTTCTTTATGTTGTTTGTCTATTTCGTCAAATACGCGACCGGCCGCCTCGCGCAGTACCTCCGGCCGGGTTACCAGCAGCCCGCTCGCTTCGTCTCCCAGCACCAGCAGGTCGTCGCCCGGCTGAATGCCAAAAAAGGTGCGGGCCTCTTTGGGAATCACCACCTGGCCCTTCTCCCCTACGCGCACCGTTCCAAAAATCCGGCGGCCGCCGGAATAGCCCAGCACGTGTTTTCCTTTCGGCACGGCCAGCCCTCCTTCTTTTGCAACAATTTCCTACTTTTCCTACAAGTATAACGGCCGCCCCCGCGTTTGTCAAGTGTGAAAGAATGCTGGACATTTCGGCCGGTTTGTGGTAACCTGTTTTTAAGAAGAGTTTGCACTTACGGCAGGAGGACGCCCCATTGAGCTCAATTTTTCTGTTTTCGGTAGAGGCGGTAGCGCCCATTTTGCTGCTGCTGCTTTTGGGCTACGCCCTGGCCCGGGTGGGGTTTTTGTCCCCCGGTTTTTTAAAAAACGGCAACGCGCTGGTGTTTCGGGTGCTGCTGCCCATGACTCTGTTTCACAACGTGTATGAGGTGCAGGGGCTGGCCTCTATTCAGTGGCGGCTGGTGCTCTTCTCACTCGCGGTCATTGTAGTGCTCATGGGCCTGGGCTTTGTGCTGGCCGGGGCTTTTCAGGTAGAGCGGGCGGCCAGGGGGCCCTTTATACAGTGCGTGTTTCGCTCTAACTTTGCCATTATCGGCCTGCCGCTGGCAGAGTCGCTCGGCGGGGCTTCGGGCGCGGCCATGGCGGCGGTGCTCTCTGCCTTTACCATTCCCTTATTTAACCTGTTGGCGGTGGTGGTGCTCACCCTTTACGCCGGCAAAAAAGGCGAAACTGGCCCGGCGGCCATGGTGAAAGATATTGTCACCAATCCGCTTATATTGGCCACGGCGGCGGGGCTTGCCTGCGTGGCGGTGCGGGGGCTGCTGCCGGTAAACGCCGCCGGTGCGCCGGTTTTTACCATTCAAAATCAACTGCCCTTTGTTTATAAAGCCATCACCTGGCTGCATCAAAGTTCCAGTCCCCTTGCGTTAATTATCATGGGCGGTATGCTGGACTTTGCCAAGGTGCGGGGAAAATGGAAGAACATTCTGCTGGGTTCCGTCTGTCGGCTGATTGTCGCGCCCGTGGCGGGCATTGCCGCCGCCGTGGCCTGCAGCCGGTGGGGACTGATAACCTGCGGCCCGGCGGAATACGGGGCGCTGCTGGCGCTGTTTGGCGCGCCGGTTGCGGTTTCGAGCGCCATTATGGTTTCTTCCATTGGGGGAGACGACGAGCTGGCCCGCCAGTATTTGGTATGGACGGCGGCGGGCTCTATGCTCACCCTCTTTCTTTTCACCGCTCTGTTACGGGGGTGGGGGATGTTATCTTGACCGGGCAGGCGAAAAAAGTGCGGCGCTGCACAGCTGGCGGCCCCGAGGTGACGCTTTTTTCAGCTCCGGCAAAAAGGAGAGGTACGGTATGGATTTATTTGAAAAGTGCTATGCGCCGTCGCTGGCAGACGAGGCGCGGAAGGCGGGTATTTACCCCTATTTCCATGCACTGGAATCGCGGCAAGACGCGCAGGTGGTCATGGAGGGCAAGCGCCGCATTATGCTGGGCTCCAACAACTATTTGGGGCTGACCATTCACCCGGAGGTCATTGAGGCCGGGCGGCGGGCCTTCGAGCAGTACGGCTCCGGCTGCTCGGGCTCCCGTTACCTAAACGGCACCCTGTCGCTGCATTTGGAGCTGGAAGAGGAATTGGCCCGCTTTTTGCGCAAAGAGGCGGTTATGACCTTTTCCACCGGTTTTCAGTCGAACCTCGGCATCATCAGCGCACTGGTGGGGCGGGGCGACTACATGATTTGCGATAAAGAAAACCACGCCAGCATTTACGACGGCTGCCGCTTGAGCTACGGCACCATGCTGCGCTACAAGCACAACGACATGGCCGATTTGGAGCGGCTGCTGCAAAAGGTGCCGGAGAAAGCCGGCTGCCTGATTATTACCGACGGCGTATTCAGCATGGGCGGCGACATTGCCCCCCTGCCCCAAATTGTGGCGCTGGCCCGGCAGTACGGCGCCCGGGTAATGGTAGACGACGCCCACGGCCTTGGCGTGCTGGGCGAGGGCGGCCGGGGCACCGCCAGCCACTTTGGGCTGGAAGACGAAGTAGACGTGTACATGGGCACCTTTTCTAAATCGCTGGCAAGCCTGGGGGGCTACATGGCGGCCTCTGCCAAAGTAGTAGACTACGTAAAGCACAACTCCCGTCCCTTTATTTTTTCCGCCTCTATTCCCCCCGCCCAGTGCGCGGCGGCGCTGGCGGCGCTGCGGGTGCTGGAACGCCACCCGGAGCTGGTAACCCGCCTTGCCGCCCTTTCGGCCTACGCACGCGAGGGGCTTAAAAAACGGGGGCTGACCATTCGAGAATCCGCCACCCCCATTGTGCCCATTTTTACTTACGATATGGAAAACACCCTGCGCAAGGCCAAAGAAATTTACGAGGCCGGGGTATACGTAAACCCGGTGCTGCCCCCCGCCGTGCCGCAGGGCGAATGCCTGCTGCGCACCAGCTACATGGCCTCTTTAACGGAGGAGCTGATAGACGAAGCGGCCGACCAAATTGCCAAAGTGATGGGGACGGACCATGCCTAAGGCAGCGCTTGTCACCGGCGGCAGCTCGGGCATTGGCCGGGCGGCGGCAGAAGCGCTGGCCCGCCGGGGCTTTCGGGTGTATGAAATCAGCCGCCACGAACAAAAGCCAGAAGATGAAAACAAAGCCGTTTGGCATATCACCGGCGACGTAACCGACGACGACTCGCTAAAGCGGGCGATCGACCTTATTATGGCGCGGGAAGAGCGGCTGGACGTAGTAGTAAACAACGCCGGGTTCGGTATTTCCGGCGGGGTGGAATTTACTGAGACAGAAGACGCCCGGCGGCTGATGGACGTGAACTTTTTCGGCATGGTGCGGGTCAATAAACTGGTACTGCCGCTCATGCGCAAAGCCGGGGGCGGGCGACTCATTCAGGTAAGCTCGGTGGCGGCGGCGGCGCCTATTCCCTTTCAGACCTTTTACTCCGCCTCTAAAGCGGCGGTGAGCGCCTATTCGCTGGCACTGGCCAACGAAGTGCGCCCCTACGGCATTTCGGTCTGCTGCCTGCTGCCGGGGGACATTCGCACCGGCTTTACCGCCGCAAGGGAAAAATCCCCGGTGGGGGACGACTGCTACGGCGGCCGCATTGGCCGCTCGGTCGCCCGCATGGAAAAAGACGAGCAAACCGGCATGGACCCCCGACGGCTGGGGAACCTCATCGCCCGCCTTGCCACCCGCCGCCGGGTGCGCCCCTTTTACACCTGCGGCGCGTTTTATCATCTGGTAACCTTTCTGTGCAAGCTGCTGCCCGCTTCTCTTGTAAACCGGGTGCTGGGGCTGCTCTACGGCGGGTAAAGCTTATTCTGGCACATGGCAAAACGCCCCCGCTTCACCAGACGCGGGGGCGCTTTTTTTATTTGGCTCCTTCAGCCTCTTTTGCCCTTATGCCGTACCTGGCTGGGCGAAAAGCCGTAATATTGCCGAAACCGGTTGGCGAAGTACTGGGGCGTTTCAAACCCCAGCGCCGCCCCGATTTCTCCCACCGGGCGGTCGGTCTCTTTTAGCCACTGCATGGCCCGGCGCATTCGCTGTTGATTCAAATATTGCTTTACCGTGCCGCCGGTCTGCCGCCGAAAAAGCGACCCCAAATAATCCGGCGAAAGGTAAAACGCCCGGGCCAAATCCGTCAGGCTGATTTTTTCCGCCAAATGCGAGCGCAGGTACTCCTGCACCTTGCCCACCAGCGGGGTCATTCCGTCCTCGTCTACCGCCCCCTCGCACAGGCCGCACCAAAAGGCAGAAAGCGGGGCAAACACCGCCAGCGCCCGGCTTTGCGAGAGGCCGCCCCTCGCCTGCTTCATGGCCTCTGCCGCCGCCAGCAGCGCCGGGTGGTGCTCAAAAAAGGT
>CANQGN010000083.1 GCA_947623215.1 uncultured Clostridia bacterium | reverse complement strand
CCTATTTAATGGTGCTGAACCGCAATACCGGCGACCCCACCTGCGAGCTGACGGTGCAGCTGAGCGAGCGCACGGTGGCGGCCGTTTGGTTTCAGCCACGCTCTCTTTCGGAACTGCTGCAAGCCGGGGGATACGCCTGGCTGGAGCAGCACCTGCCGCTTACCTTTACCACCACCGGCGACGCCGACGGCAACGGTGTGGTAAACGCCGCCGACGCGCTGGCCATTTTGCGCTGGGCCGTGGGCAGGGGAGAAGCGCCAAACGAGACCGCCCGGCTGCTGGCGGACGAAAACGCCGACGGGGCGCTCAACGCCGCAGACGCCATGGCCGCCCTGCAAAAGGCGGTAGGCGCGGGGAGCTAACCCGGGCAAGTCAAAAGAAAAGCAAGCAATCATCAGGCGGGGGAGCGCAACCCCCGCCTGATTCTTTTGTTGCAAAAAGCGCGGCGGCGTGGTACACTAAAGGCGGCAGTTCTTGCCAAAACTACCGAATCATTCCGAAGCGGGAGGGTTCTCTTATGCGCTGGTTTGTAGCCTATCTTTCTTTGCTCGGCCCCATTTGGGCGCTGCTGGTGGCCGGGGGACTTGTTTGGCTGTTTTTCTTTTTTTACCGCTACCGCCAAAGCGACTATTACCGCCAAACCGGCCTTTCGTACCTGCGGGTGCGGTGGAACATCGGCCGGTTCGGCGAGTACGAGACCTACCGCCTGCTCCGCCGCCTGCCGGGGTACAAACGCTTTTTGTTCAACGTCTATTTGCCAAAAGAGAAAGACGACGAGACCACCGAGCTGGACGTGGTGCTGCTGCACGAAACCGGCCTTTATGTGTTTGAGTCTAAAAACTACAGCGGGTGGATTTTTGGCGACGAAAACCAGCAAAATTGGGTGCAAACCCTGCCCACCGGGCGGGGCAAATCGCAAAAAAATCGGTTTTATAATCCCATTATGCAAAATAAAGGCCACATGAAATGGCTGCAAGCGCAGCTCGCCCAGCCCGATATGCCCATTTTTTCTTATATTGTATTCAGCAACCGCTGCACGCTCAAAAACGTAACGGTAACCAGCGGGCAGCACACGGTGGTAAAGCGCGAAGATTTACCGGCGGCCGTGCGGCGGGCGGCGGCGGCAGCCCCGGCGGCGCTGACCATAGAGCAAATCGACGAGCTGTATAACAAGCTTTACCCCTTAACCTGTCGCAGCGAAGCAGAAAAAGCCGCCCACGCCGAGCGGGTACGGCAGGCCGCCGAACAGCAAAAAAAGCCGGCAAAACCGGCCGTACAAAATAAACCGGAACCGGCGGAGCAACCCAAACCGCAGCCGTCGCCCGGGCGGTGCCCCCGCTGCGGGGGCGCGTTGGTGAAGCGAACGGCGGGGCGCGGGGCGCACAAGGGCGAGAGCTTTTGGGGGTGCGAGCATTACCCCCACTGCCGCTATGCCCGCTTTACAAATAACCAACCGGGGGGCGAAGCATGACCTTTTTAGAGGCCTACAAGCGGCTGGAAAAATGCTGCGGCGCGTTGTTGCAAAACGATTCCCCCGGCGGGCAGCCCCGCAGCGGGGTGAGCGCTTATATAGAGGCCATGGAGCACACGCCGCGCGGCGGCGAGCGGGTGCCCGGCTGGGCGGCAGACTACGCCGCCCTAAAGCGCTGCCGCTGGCTGCGCAACCGCATTGCCCACGAGCCGGGCTGTACGGAAGAAACCCTTTGCCGCCCGGGGGACGCCGCCTGGCTGTGCGCCTTTACCGACCGCCTAACGAACGCTGCCGACCCGCTGGCGCTCTACCGCAAGGCCACGGCGAAAGGCAACCAGAAAAAGCGGGGCAACGGGGCAAAACGCGCCAAAGAAGCCCCGGCGGGGGAGCAAACCCTGCCCCGGGCGCTGGCGGGCTTTTTGGTGGTGGTGCTGCTGGCGGCGCTGGCCTATTGGCTTTGCCGGTAGTAACGCGGCTTCCCACGCCTTAGCCACGGCGTTCGCCGCAAAAAAAGAAGAAGCAGCGGGGCGGTTGGCACACCCAATCTCCCCGCTGTTTTCGCATATTTTCCCCGCCGCCGGGCAAGCTAAAAGGGGCGAAAACCCCTTTCGCAGAGTTCCTCATTCTGCAAAAGAGGCGTTTCGCAGAATTCCTCATTCTGCGCTACGGCGGGCAGAATGGGGCGTTTTGGCCTGCTTTTGGGGGAAGCGTTGACGGCGACTTTGACGGCGCAAAATCCCCCGTAAAAACGCCCCCGCCCCTGCGGGTAACAGCAAAGGCGGGGGCGATGACGGGGGCCGCCGGGCCGACGGCGAAAATGACGGCGTTCGCCGTCGAAATGACCAAAATCCGGCGGAATTTCCCCCGCCGGGCGAGGGAATGGCGGCGTTTGAAGCGGTTTTCCCGGTTAAAAAACGCAAAAAATATTGATTTTTTTGCGAAAAGCCCTTGAAAAACGCCGCACGGTAGGGTATAATGTGGTTCTTAGAGTGAGGAACTCTGCGAAGAAAGCGGCCGAAGGAGCGCTCGCCGCCAGCGGCGCCCCCTTTTTGCTGCCGACCGAACCGACCGTTGATTGTTGTAAAATGAGGCGAATCCGCTATGACGAACAGCCCCGCAAAAGCCAAGTCCTCCAAAAAACGCAAAAAGAAAAGCGCCGTGCAGCGGCCGGTTAAAACCCGGCCGGACGAGCTGTTGCTTGCCGCCGTGGTGCGCGTGGTGGCAAAGCGGGGGGTAGAGGGCGCCTCTACCCGCGCCATCGCGGCAGAGGCGGGCGGCGGCATTACCGACACGGTGATTTACCGCTACTTTGCGGGCAAAGACGAGCTGCTGCACCAGGCCTTTTTGCGAGAGAGCAACGCCTTTATGGCAGAGGTAGGGCGGCTGTTCTCGGTGTTGTGGGAGACCAACCTTTCGCGCGAGCACCGGCTGCGCTTTTTGTGGCACACCATTTGGACGTGGCTGACCCACCACCCGGCCGAGAGCGCCTTTATGATTCGCTACTACTACTCCGCCTCGTTTACCCCCGCCGCCATGGCGGATTATCACAAAATCTGGCAGCCGCTGGCCGACCGTCTCTCTGAGCTGCTGCCGGGTAAAGACACCGAAGCGCTGGTTTTTATGGCGCTTGAGACCACCGCCGCCGCCAACTACCCGGTTTGCACCGGCTGGCGAGAAGACGGCGCCGCCGCCTCGGAATACGGTTTTCGCCGGTTAATGGGGCTGGTCAACGAATTTTTGAACGATTGAGTCTGAGGTCTTTTTTGGCCTGCAAGGCGTTTTACACTTCTTCTGCTCAGACGCTCAGAAGGGAAGGGGTAAAAAATGACAAGGAAGACAGCCAAACCCATTGTCTCAGGCAAGTTTGCCGGTGCGCTGCGGCAAAAAGCGGTGGCGGCGAGTGGTCGCCCCGGTCGCTTTTCGCGCAGAGCGCTGGCTTTTCTGCTGTGTCTTACTATCGCTCTGCCCGTGCTGTGCAGCTTTAGCGGGCGGGCGCTTTCTTCTGCCCCCGGGGCCACCGAGGGCGTATTTGACCGCTACGCGGACGCCGGCACCATGGATACTTATCAGGGCAAGCTGCTCTCAACCGAATGGGGCAGCCGCTACGCCGGCCGGGTATGGACGGATAAAAGCGTGTTTGCCTACGCCGCCGACCAAAACAGCGTTTCGTTGGATATGGCGACCGACGGCTATGCCGGCACGGTTAGCTACAACGCAGACTTTCTGCATGTTTTCAGCGCGTTGGGTTCCAGTATGGAATATGACGGCGTGCCGCCGCTGCGCACCGTGATTGTGTTTGATAACTCGGGTTCCATGTACAACAGCAATAAAAACGGTACGCAAACCGACAAAGACGGTAGGGAAGTTACCGCCAAAAACGGCGAAGAGCTGTGGATGATGCAGCGTATCGGCATTACAATAGAAGCCATTAACCGCGCCATAGATATTTTAATGGACGCCAGTTTGTACAACGAAGTTTCGGTGGTTTTGTTTGGCGACGGAAAAAATTCCGCTTATAGCGATACCGACAACACCCACGCTTACAGTGGCAATAGCTCGGCCGTTACCATTTTGCCTATGAGGCACTATAATTCCAACAAAACCGCCGGGTCAAAAGAAGACCCCTATACTCCTTATTTAAAGGGCGGCTGGAACACCGGCAACGCCGCCAGTTTTAACGGCGAAAAACCCTGCCACATAGGGAAAAATGACGGCGGCGCCACCGGCGCTTATAGCGGCGGCTGGGTGTTTGTAGATAACGACATTTGCAACCTCAACGCCGGGGACGCCGAAGTTGGCGAAAAGTGGGACAAAACCGGCTTTAACGGCTGCATGAACCACCACTATACCTGCTACTCCAACGGTACCACCAACATTCAGGCGGGCTATTACGTGGGAATGCAGGAGCTCATGAACGCCGACAAGCAGGTAACCGTCGGCACCGAAACCTACAAGTGCATACCCTCTTTGGTTATGCTGACCGACGGCGCGGCGACCGACAAAATGATGGGGTCGTTTTATGCGCCGGATTTGGCGGAAGAGAGCGAATACCCCTCCGCTATTGGCTTTGTAAACGATACCGGCAACAAGCTGCGGTCGTTTGTTGGCTACGATACAACGGACAAAACGAAAGAACTGCCCAACTTTTGGGATATGTTTGTGCAGTACGATGAGAACGGGCTGTACGAATCGGTTGTTCAGGGCAGTGAAAATTTTGAGACAACCGGCTACCAAAGACCAATCAACGACGGAAGAACGGCCATGGAAAACGTGGCCAAAACCTACAGCGACTCGGTGGCCTCTATGCTGCTGGGTACCTTAATGACCACCTCTTATTATAAGGCGGCGGTCAAAAAAGCCTATGGCATTGCCAGCGACGACGACTGGAAAATATATTCCCTCTCGGTGGATCAGCTGGACGTGGGTACCGTTCCGGCTGACGCCGCTGTCGAATCGAAGAAAAAAGAGAACGGAAACGTAGAACCGCTGGATGAAATCCCGGCAAGATGGAAATATGATATTACCAGCAACGCCGCCACCATGGACCCCGCCACTTATTTTTATAAGGACGGAAAGGTGAACCTTGACTGGCTGCAAGAGCACAGCTACTTAGACCCCGACGTGAAAGCTGCCGATTTGCTGAAAAATCCGGACGAGGTAATCGGCCACACGGTCTACCCCACCTATTCGGTGGGCGAAATGATTATACACGGCCTTGTTAAGGCCGGGTATTACCTCAACCAGTGGAGCGCCGGGCAAGAAGTGAAAATTCAGTACCAGTCGTGGCAGGAAAATTCGGGGATTTTTAACAGAAAAACCGAATGGAACGACAAACCCCAAACGAACCCTTGGAAACACGGCAACGGCTATTTGCTGCAAAAGAGGTATGAATTCGACTGGCCGCAGGTGCCCGCCGACGACGTGAACCACGTTACCCGCGAAGACGTGCTGGCCAACATCGGCTACAATTATATGTCTTACCATGCTTCCACCGCCAGCGATTCGGCCAATAGCCTGGCCGCTACCTTTAGCTTAATTGTGCAATCCATTGCCGCGCCCCTTTTTATTCCCGTTTCGGGCAACAACGACGCCGGTGTGGCCAACTCCGTTACCTATAAAGACCCGCTGGGCGAGTACATGGAGGTAAAACATCAGTCAATTTTGGCCACCACGCACAAAGACGGCGGCGAAAGCAAATACGACATGTCCATGCTGCTTTTCAGCGAAATGCACGGTCTGGTGCGCGCGGGCGTGTATGATTACCAGTGGAACGACAAATATATGCAGGCCCATGACGAAACCTACCAGGGCGAAACGCCTTTTGTAGAGGGCTGGTACAAGGGAGACGACCCCAAAACCGCTAAGAGCGCTACAGACCCAGACGTAGGCGGCGTGGAGCATGACGAAACCGGTTCGTGGCCGCACGGCTACAGCAACGCAGAGGAGGCGTGGGCAGACGGCTGGGTTTTGCGGCTGAACTTTCAGTCTATGTTCTCGTTTGTGCCCATTGCCGACCCGCCCAAAAGCGGGCTGCCAAAAGATTTGTCGGATCAAGAGAAAAACACCGTTTACACCTGCTACCGCTTTGCGGGGACGAAAGCCGAGCGCAACGCCCTGAAACGCAACCCGGTTTACGGCGACGTTCCGGACGAACTGGCAGCCGAGTGGAAGGTGTACGAAGAAAGCGGCAGCTACCCGGTGGGTATGGACGAATACAGCAAATACTCCGGGGTTTACCGGCTTTCGGATATTCGCGTATGGGCAGAGCATACCGGCGACTTTATTGACGCCACCGGCGCCTTTACGCCCGAAAGCGAAAGCGCGTATGACGATTCGCTTTACGTGAATATTCCCGTTCCGGCGTTGCCCACGCAGGTGGCCGAGATTACGCTGGGGCCGAGCGGGCCGCTTGCGTACAAAGACAATTTAAACGAAAAAGCGCAGTCGACCCCCCTGCGGCTGTTTTACGCCGTGGGGCTGACCGAAGACCTCCTTCTGCGAGACGCGGAGG
>CANQGN010000082.1 GCA_947623215.1 uncultured Clostridia bacterium | reverse complement strand
GGTCATTTCCCAATTCTAAAAAAGACCCTTGCGCCGGGCGGCGGTTTGTGCTATAATGGGGGCGCAGAAATGCACATAATAGAAAATAAGGAGACGGGAACATGAACGCGAAAAAATGGATAGCCGGTTTGTTGGCGCTGGTGCTCGTTTTTGGCGGCGGGGTTTGCTCGGCCGCCGCTCCCACGGCGGGGGAGTGGCAGGCGCTTACCGCCGCGCTGCCGACGGTTGCAGAGTACCCTTCGCCGGACGACGCGGGCGTTGAGGCCGCGCTGGCCGCCTACGCGCAGGCGGTGGCGGTAATGGCCGAGGCGAGCGACGAGCAAATTGAAAAGCTGCCGGGGGTAACGGCGGTGTGCGACGGCTACAGCCGCCTGCTTGCCGCCAAAACCATCGCCCGGCTGCCTGCCTCGCCTATATCTGAGCAAACTCTGCCGGAGACCCTGCGGGTGCTGGCCGACTTGCAGTTTGGCAACCTGGACGTGAACATCACCCTGCTGGGGGCGCTTTCGCCCTACACCTCGCCCCTTGCCGGCGGGGGAGAAGACGACCCCGCCACTTTGGGCGAGTCGCTGTGTATGGAGGCGGCGGGCGCGGTGATTGCCTTTACGGTAGAGGTGACCGACGCCGTTTCTGCCTTAAACGACGAGCAGGCAATGGCGGTCGGCCGCACCTTTTACGGGGCGCTGCTGCCGCATTTTCCCGAATCCTTTACGGTGGAAAATCTGCTGGATTACGCCGACCAGTACGTCACCTATTTTGACGGGCTGCCCGACGAGTTAATCGCCTTGCTCACCCCCGAAGAGCAGGCGAAAATCAGCCGGTTGAACGAGCAGTTTGCGGCGCTGAGCGACCAGCTGCCCGCCCTTACCCGCCAAATGGAGGCTGCCATTGCCGCCTGCCCCACCGCCGACTCGCTGGCGGGGTGCTCGCTGGCCAAGGCGGCGCTGGTGGCGGCCGGGCCCTACCTCGTTGTCACCAACCGCCTGAACGCCTACGGCCTGCTTGGGGGAGACGAGGATTCGCTGAAAAACATAGAGGACTTTCGCGCGTTGGAGGAGCTGCTGCTGGGTAGCGGCGGCCGCTTTGGCGACGTGAACGCCGACGGGCAAATTAACGCCGCCGACGCGCTGGCCGTGCTGCGCATGGCGGTAGGCAAAGCCGAAACCACCGACGACGCCTTTTACTGGGGCGACGTAAACGACGACTACAAGCTCAACGCCGCCGACGCCCTGCTGATTTTAAAATACGCGGTCGGCAAGCTCGACCATTTTCCGGTAGAAGAGTCGCTGGCGTGGGATATGTAATCCCCTTTTTATGAGATTTGCCCGGCGGTGCAGGTTTTGGCGCCTGCGCCGCCGGGTTTTTGCTGTTTGGGCGAGAACCGCAAAAATTCCCCGAAAAAAAGTGAAAAAGGGGGGTTGACATTTGCGGGCAGATGTGATAAAAAGAACAAAAGCAGCCCCGGGTATGTTTGGTTTTGATAAAGAGAGGAGGGCTGCGCGTTATGAGCTTTATGCGAACGCCCGACCGACAGGTAGAGGCCCTTTGCCGACGATACGGCATTGACCGCGATGAAATTCGCTGCCTGTTTGAGGCCGATATGAACTGCGCGTGCGAATTCCAGTCCTTTTTCGTTTTACTGCTGCGAGAGCGGTTGGCGATTCTTTCGTGCGGTCAAATCCAAAAAGAAAAAACCTATGCCGGTTACCCCCGAAGACAACCCCTGCCGTCCCCTCCCAGTGCCGACCAGTGGACTCTGCAAGAATATTCTATTACCGAAATTCAATCGTTAGGCTTGCAGGAGCTGGTGAGCGGGGGGGTCTTTTTTATTGCCGCCAAAACGGGCGACGTTTCCGTTTGCTGCTGCTCTGGCGGGTATTTGGCCGGGGCGCGGCACTTTTGCCGGTTGTTTGAAAAGTTAAAAGAGGGCAAAGAGCTGCGGGAAGAGGATTTTGAAGAAGATGAAAAACCTGCTTTTTGCGACAAATGCGGCGCCCCCTACGTAGACCGCGAGCGGCGCATTTGCCCCCGGTGTATGGATCGGCGAAGCCTCTTTTTGCGCACCTTTTCGTACTTTAAGCCCTACTGGCCGCAGCTGACGGTGCTGCTGCTGACCCTGGTGCTGCTCTCTGCCGTGGCGGCGATAAACCCCTACCTGACCGGCGCAGTGTTTTTTGACGACGTGCTGGGGCGAGAAAGCGACTTTACCGGCATTTGGAGCCTGGCGGGCGGCGACTTTATGACCTTGCTGCTGCTGGACATTGGCGGGTTTATTGTGCTGCGCTTTATTAGCGCCGGGTTTGAAATTGTGCGGGGGCTGGTGGCGGCTGTCGTGGTGCCGCGGGTGCTCTGCGCCATGAAGGACGACGTATTTAACGCCATGCGGCGGCTGTCGCTCCGCTTTTTTACCGACCGGCAAACCGGCCCGCTCATGACCCGCGGGCTGGGCGATGCCGGGCAGGTCTCCGGCTTTTACATAGACGTGCTGCCCTACATGCTGGGCGACGTGGTGCTGGTGGTGGCCGTGGTAGGGGTCATGTTTGCCCTAAAGTGGCAGCTGGCGCTGCTGGCGGTGGTGTTAACCCCCCTGCTGGCCGTTTTAAGCAACCTGCTGCGCCCCCGGCTGTGGCATTTGCACGGCCGCAACCACCGGGCCAACCGGGCGGCCCACGGCTTTTTAAACGACAGCTTAACCGGCGCACGGGTCATAAAAGCCTTTGGGCAAGAGCAGGCGGCCATAACCGGCTTTGCCAAGGCCAGCGCCCGCATTGCCCGGGCAGAGACCGATTTGGTGGCCTACGAAAACCGCTTTTCTATTCTTTACTCGGTGGCCCAAAGTTTGCTCAATTTGGCGGTGTGGTGCATTGGCGCGGTGCTCATTTTGCGGGTGGGCGATACCAGCGTCTCTTACGGTATGCTGGCCGCCTTTGTAAGCTATGTGGCGATGCTGTCTGGTCCGCTGGAGCGGATGTCCGGCGCGTTTCAAAGCGGCACGGCCTCTATGAACGCCGCCCAGCGCATGTTTGAAGTGATGGACGCCCGCCCCGACGTGGTAGAAAAACGCGCGCCCACCGCCCTGCCGACGGTGCGGGGCGAAGTGGCCTTTCAAAACGTCACCTTCTCGTACCAGCCGGGCAAGCCGGTGCTCAAAGAAATCAGCTTTTCTCTGCCGGCGGGGCAAATGCTGGGCATTGTGGGGCGCTCCGGCATGGGCAAGTCTACGCTGGTCAGCCTTATCGCCCGTCTGTACGACCCCGACAGCGGCGAGATTACCTTAGACGGGGTGAATTTGCGAGATTTGTCGTTTGAAACCCTTCACCGGTGCGTTGCCACCGTTTCGCAGGAAAGCTACGTGTTTATGGGCACGGTGGCCGAAAACATCGCCTACGTGCGCCCCGGCGCAACCAGACGGGAGATTATGGAGGCCGCCATGGCCGCCAGCGCCCATGACTTTATTTGCAAAATGCCAGACGGGTACGATACGGTCATCGGCGCCGGCGGGCGGCAGCTTTCGGGCGGGGAGCGGCAGCGGCTTTCGGTCGCCCGGGCCATATTGGCCGACGCCCCCATTTTAATTTTAGACGAAGCCACCGCTTCGGTAGACACCGCCACCGAGCGGGCCATTCAAACCGCGTTGGATAAGCTGACCGCCGGGCGCACCACCATTGCCATTGCCCACCGGCTTTCTACCCTGCGGGGGGCCAGCCGCCTGCTGGTGCTGGAGGAGGGCCGGGTGGCGGAGTACGGCACCCACGAGGAGCTGATGGCCCGGCAGGGCATTTACTACAAGCTGGTAGAGCTGCAAAGCAAGGCGCTGTCATTGGAGGCTATGCAAAAAGCGGCCGAAAGCGACGACAATACCATTTTAATCGACTAAAAAAAGGGGGAGCAAACGCCCATGAAACAACCAAACGACGTCATTCGCGAGCAGGAAAAAGAGGCCGAGCGGGCGCTGGAAATGCGCTGGCTGACCCCGGGGGAGGCGGTCTTTTCGCCTACCGAGGGGGGCTTTTTGGCGCTGCACACGCCGGGGCAGGACTACCCCCGGGTGCTGCTTTACCGCACCTTTCCCTTTACCGACCCCGAGCGGCTGCTCTCGGTACGCGAGCCGGAGGAACCCTACCGCGAAATTGGGCTGATAGACGATTTGGCAGCGTGGGACGAGGAACAAGCCGCCCTGCTCCGCCGGCAGCTGGCCCAGCGGTATTTTATGCCGCAAATTCAAAGCATTCGCGAAATTAAAGAGGAATACGGCTATTCTTATTGGGACGTTGCCACCACCAGCGGCCCCTGCCGGTTTACCTGCGACCACAACGGCGTGGTGAAGCTTTCTGAAACCCGGCTGGTGATTACCGACGTAGACGGCAACCGGTTTGAAATACCGGACGTAACGGCCCTTACTGCCAAAGAGCTGCGCATGGTGGATTTGTTTATGTAAAGGGGGCCGGGGAGTATGGAGCTGACCTTTGCCCTGCCGGAGGAAAGCCGGCGGGCCTTTGCAGCCCGGTGCGGCGAAGCGCCGGTTTACTGCGTGCCGTTTGATTTAACCGAAGACGACCGCTTTTGCCGCGACGGCTACCTGGTTGTAACCGCCGGGCATTTGGCGGTGGTAAAGGGCGAGCGGGTAGAGCGGCTGGAGGCGCTGGCTACCCTTTCAGACGTCGCCTGCGAAAGCCTTGCCAACTGCGGGGTGCTGCGCGCCCGCGTTACCGGGGTCATGCAGGTGCTTTGCCGCTTTACCATGGGGCAGGTGCCGCGTTTTTCTTACGTGGCGCAGGGCATTCGTCGCTTGATTTTGGGCGACGAGCGGCGGGTAGAAAGCCGCGAGCGAGAGCTGGTTTGCCCCAAGTGCGGCCGGGTGATGCACGGCGTTTCGGTTTGCCCCCGCTGCGAGGGCAAAAAGCAGTCTTTTCGGCGGCTGATGACCATTTGCCGCCCCTACGCCGTTCGCTTTACCGTAATATGGGTGATGATGCTCACCGTTTCTGCCATTACCCTTTACCAGCAGCAATGGCAAAAGCTTTTTATAGACGAGCATCTGGTGCCCCGCACCGGCAGCTACGGCGACATTGTGCTCTTTTTGGGGGTGACCGCCGCCCTCATTGTGGCGCAGCTGGCGCTCAACATTGCCAAGCGTTACCTGGGGGTGCGGCTGGGGGCCAAAATGAGCGCCGCGCTGCGGCAGGAGATGTTTGTGAAGCTGCAGGCGCTCTCGCTGTCTTATCACGATACCCGTAAGCCGGGCGATTTAATGAACCGGGTGATGAACGACACCGCCCAGATTCGCGGCTTTATGGAAAACATTTTTACCAACATGTTTACCTACGTCATCACCTTTGCGGGGGCGCTGGTCATTATGTTTGCCATGAACTGGTGGCTGACCCTGCTTTCTATTTCGCTGGTGCCGGTTATTTGGGTGCTCTTTCGGCTTTATCGCCGCAAAATGCGGCGACTCTTTCGCCTTACCTGGCGGCGGGACGACCAGTTAAACAGCGGCCTGCAAGACGTATTGCAGGGCATTAAGGTGGTAAAAACGCTGGGCAAAGAGGAGTACGAGGCCGAGCGTTTTTCGGTACTGGCCCACCGCCTGGCCGCGGTGCAAGAGAAGGCCGAGCGCTTTTGGGCGATTTTTAACCCCATTATCAACTGCCTGTTCGGCATGGGCACCGCGCTGGTGCTGCTCTTTGGCGGCATGGGGGCGCTCAGCGGTACCGGCTTTACGGTGGGCGAAATGGCCCAGTACGTGGGCTACGCCGGTATGCTCTTTGCGCCGCTTGCCTGGTTTACCAACCTGCCCCGCATCATTTTGAATCTTCTCATCAGCCTGTCGCGTATTGACGACGTGCTGGCCCAAACCCCCGAGCTGCCGGAGGCCGACCACCCGGAGCAGCTGGCGGTAAAGGGGCAGGTGACCTTTGAAGACGTAACCTTCGGCTACCGCAGCTACGAGCCGGTGCTCTCGCACGTCTCCTTCACCGTGCGCCCGGGCGAGACCATTGGCTTAGTCGGCAGCTCCGGTTCGGGCAAGTCTACCACCATTAACCTGCTTATGCGCCTCTATGACCCAGACGCCGGCTGCGTGCGGGTAGACGGCGTAGATTTGCGGCAGCTTGACGCCGCCCATTACCACAGCCAAATTGGGGTGGTGCTGCAAGAAAGCTATCTCTTCTCTGGCACGGTGGCAGAGAATATTCGCTTTTCGAAACCGAACGCCACCCTAAAAGAGGTGGTAGAGGCCGCCAAAACCGCCGGGGCGCATGATTTTATTTGCAAGTTCCCAGACGGCTACAACACGCTGGTGGGCGAAAGCGGCCACCGGCTTTCGGGGGGCGAGCGCCAGCGCATTGCCATTGCCCGCGCGGTGCTGGGCGACCCCCGGCTGCTGATTTTGGACGAGGCGACCTCGAGCTTAGATACCGAAAGCGAATTTATGATTCAAAAAGCGCTGGAACGCCTGCGGCAGGGGCGCACCACCTTTGCCATTGCCCACCGGCTTTCTACCCTGCGGG
>CANQGN010000081.1 GCA_947623215.1 uncultured Clostridia bacterium | reverse complement strand
CGGGATGTAGGGGGGGTTGGCGGTCACAAGGTCGTACACGCCCGTCGCCTTTGGCCCGGCCAGTACGTCGCCCCGCGTGAGCGTCAGGTTGTTCAGCCCCAGCCGCCGCTGGTTTTTGGTAAAATAGTCCGCCGCCTCGGGCGAGAGCTCCAAGCCTTCTACTGCGGCGTCCGGCCGGGCGTTGGCAAGGGCGGCGGCCACGCAGCCGCTGCCGGTGCACAGGTCCAGGCAGCGGGGGGCGGCGACCCCTTCTAAAAACCGCAGCGCTTCGTCTACCAGCAGTTCGGTCTCTGCCCGGGGGATGAGCACCCCGGGGCCGACGAAAAAGGGCAGGCCGTAAAATTCCCACTCGCCCAGCAGATATTGCAGCGGCTCCCCCGCCGCCCGCCGGGCGGTAAGGGCGGCCAGCCGGTCGGGTAAATCTGCCGGGCAGGCGGCTTCTTTTTGCGCCAGCAGCGCGGTAACCGAGCAGCCGGCGGCGTGGCAAAGCAGCTGCAAACCGTCAAACCCCGCGTCTTCTACCCCCGCCGCCTCTAAAGTCTGCTGCGTGCGGCGCAGCAGGGCGGCGTAGGTTAGTCGCGCCCCCAACGGGCGTCCTCCGGGTTGTCGGGCAGCACCGCCGTTAACGCGGCGGCGGCTACTTCTATCATATCGTCCTGCGGCTCGCGGGTGGTCAGCCGCTGCACCCACAGCCCCGGCGCGGCCACCATGCGGGTAAACCAGTTGTTGTGCCGCCCGCAAAGGCGAATGAGCTCGTAGCCCAGCCCGCAAATCACGGGCAGCAGGCAAATTTTGACCACAATCCACAGCCAGGTAATGGTTTTGAGCACCGGAAAAAGCAGCAGCAACGCGCTGGAAACCAGAATGCTCACCAGCAGAATGAGAATTAAAAACGAAGTGCCGCAGCGGGGGTGAAAGCGGCTTTGGCGGCGAATGTTTTCTACCGTAAGGGGCAGACCCGCTTCGTAACAAAAAATGCTTTTATGCTCCGCGCCGTGGTACTGGTAGGTGCGGCGAATGTCGCTCATCAGCGCGGTGGCGGCCACGTAGCAAAGAAAGATAATTACCTTTACCACGCCCTCAAACAGCCCCTTGTAAAGGTCCAGCCGCCCGGCGGCGGCCAGCCCGCCAATGGTAAGTGAAGCGCCGGGGGTAACAAGCGAATTGAGCAGGTTAAACAGGGCGGTGGGCAGCCACATAAAGAGCACCAGCGCCAGCCCAACCCCCAGCACGGCGGCCACCACCCCCACGGCGGCCATGAATTTTTCGCCGAACAGGCGATAGAAAAAGGTATCTTTTACCTCTTCGTCGTCGTCAATCCCCAGCTTTTCGGCCGATTTCATAAGCGCCCGGTAGCCCAGCACAAACGACTCTACCATATTCACGCTGCCGCGAATCACCGGCCAGCCCAGCACCGGCAGGCGATTGCGCACGGGGGTAAAGGGCAGCTCTTCGGTGGTAATGGCGCCGTCTGGCGTGCGGGTGGCCATAACCGTGTGCTGCGGGCCGCGCATCATAACGCCCTCCAGCAGCGCCTGGCCGCCAATGGACGTATAATTGGTTTGTTTGTTCATAGCAGTTCCTCCTGCCCGGCCAGATGAACCGGGCGTACCGGCAACGCAATGGTTACCGTGGTGCCCACGTGCAGGGTGCTGGCAACGTCCATACGCCCGCCGTGCGCCTTTACAATTTCATCGGCAATGGCAAGGCCGATGCCCGACCCTCTGACCGCGTCTTTTCCTTTGTAAAATTTTTGCTTAATATAGGCAAGGTCGTCCGGGTCGATGCCCGTGCCGGTATCGCTGATGTAAATTTCGATTTCGTCTTTCAGCGCCTTCATATCCACCACAATGCTGCCTTTTTCGGGGGTATACTTCAGCGCGTTGCCCAGTACGTTTACAAACACCTGCTGCAACCGCACGGCGTCGCCCACAATGGGGGGCAAATTGTCCGGTTCGGTAAAGTCCAGCTGAATTTGCTTTTTTTTGGCGGTGTCGGTAAGGGTTAAAATGGCCTCTGCCATTTCGGCCACCACGTCGCAGGGCTTCATGTGGTAGGTCAGGCGGCCGTTTTGCATGCGCGAAAAGTCCAGCAGGTCTTCTACAATGACCGAAAGCCGCTCTGCCTCGCCAATAATAACCTCCATGCCCTTTTGCACCAGCGCGGGGTCGTCCGTCGCGTCGCGCACGGTTTCGCCCCAGCCTTTAATGGCGGTAAGGGGGGTGCGCAGCTCGTGACTGACGGAGGAGATAAACTCGTTTTTCATCTGCTCCGTAGAGGCCAGCTCGCCCGCCATGTTGTTAATGGCGTCGCATAAATCGCCGATTTCGTCTTTGCGGCGGGGGCCGGTAATGCGGGCTTCAAAATCGCCCCGGGCAATTTGCCGGGCAATTTTGCCCACCCCCTGAATGGGCACGATAATAGAATTGATGAAATACAGCCCCGAGAGGACGATCATAACAAACACCAGCGCGACCAGCGAAAAAATAGAGGCCAGCACCAGCGAATACTGCCGGTTGACGCCCGAAAGCGACACAATAATGCGCACCGCCCCCAGGCAAACGGCCGAATTCTCGCGCGAGCGTATAATGGCGGCGGCGGTCATAACCGGCTCGTCGCCCGCGCTGCGCCCCTGCCACAGGGCGGTATGGTCGGCCGAGCGCAGGGCATTTTCGTAATCGGTGCTTTGCTCGTACGTATCGGCCAAATACCCGGCGGTAGAAAGCAGCACCCGGCCGTCGCTGCGCAAAAACTGCACTTCCATTTGCTCTTGCATGGCAAAGGTTTCTACATATTCGCGGGCGCTTTCTTCAAACGCGGCGGTAGAGGCGGCGGGGTCGCCGTTAAACACCGAGGCGACGGCGTCTAACTGGTCGGCCAAATACTGCTCGACCGAGCGGGCGTAGTATTGCTTCACCAGCGCCGCCACAATAACAGAAAACAGCACCAGCGCCAAAAGCACCACGCTGAGCACGTTTACGACCCAGCGGCGGGTCAGGCCTTTCCAATTGCGTTTGCGGTCGGCTGCGGCCATCAAAGCGGCGCACGCCTCCTTCCTGCCCGAATGCGGCGAGAGAAAAGGGAAATCCCCTTAGCTTTGCCACTTGTAGCCCCGCCCCCACACGGTAACCAGGTGGCGGGGTTCGCTCGGTTCTTCTTCTATTTTCATGCGCAGGCGGCGAATGTTTACGTCTACAATTTTTTCTTCGCCAAAGTAGGCGTCGCCCCACACGTGGTGCAAAATGCTCAGCCGGTCAACCGGGGCCCCGGCTTTAGAAAAGAGGAATTCCAGTATTTGAAACTCTACCTGGGTCAGCTCTATGGCCGCCCCGGCTTTAAGCAGGCAGCGGCGGCGAAGGTCCAGCGTGTACTCCCCCTGCACCAGCCGGTCTTTTTCGCCCTGCTCGCTTTTGCCGCCCGCAAGCGACACCCGGCGGCAGAGCGAGGCCACGCGGGCCACTAACTCCGATGGGCTGAAGGGCTTGGTAATGTAATCGTCCGCCCCGCCCGAAAGCCCGGCGATTTTGTCGGCCTCCTGCGTGCGGGCGGTGAGCATAATAATGCCAATGGTATCGCTCGCCCGGCGGAGCTCCTTGCAAACGGTCAGGCCGTCTATGCCCGGCAGCATTAAATCCAGCAGCGCCACCGCAAAGCGGCCCTCTTCTTCGGTAAAAATGCGCAGCGCGGCCTCGCCGGTTTCGGCCTCGCGCACCTCAAACCCGCTTTTTTTTAAGTTAATGACCACGAATTCTCGAATGGCCGCTTCGTCTTCACATACCAAAATCCGATTTGCCATAGCATTCTCCCCATCGTTTGGCGGCTCAGGTGGGTTTGCCAACCCCGCCGCCTAACTTGCGATTAACTGAAAGCCCTCGGTCAGCCGCTCAAACGAAATCGTTTGCTCGCCGGCCGGTTCTACCGCCGCCGCCCACACGTAGCGCTCGTTTTCGGCTAAAGCGCGGTAGTCGCCCGCCGCTTCTTCAAACTCACCGGCCGAAAAGCGCCTCAAGTGAAAGAGCAGCGAATGGGCCTCGCCGTTGTGGTAGTCAAAAAAATCGTAACATCCCGCCGCGTCGTCATACCGGGCGGTTAAGGTATCTTGAAAGGCGGCGTCGAGCGAGAGGGTGTACCCCTCGCCCGCGTTGACCCACCAAAGGGCCACCGCGTCGCTGATTTGCCCGTTAAAAAACCGCCAGTACACAAAGTGGTGGGTGGGCTCTCTATCCTCTTGCGGGTAGCCCGGCATGGGCTGCGAAAAGGGGATTTCCAGCACGCCGTCGCCGTTTATGTCGGTACAATTGAGCGAGCAGTAGCGCAGCGTGGCTACGTTGGCGCCGTCCTGACTGCTGGCGAAGGGATTGTACAGCCGCCCGCCCCGAAAATAGACCAGCTCGGTTATCATGGTGTCGGTGGCTTTATAAGCGTCTAAATACACCCCCACGGTTTGGGAGGTAACGTTGGCCACCGTTAAGGCGGCGTAAGAGACCACGCTGCCGTCCAGCGACAGGGTACCAAGGCCGGTGAGGGCGCCTTTTTCCATTTTATAAAACGAAAGCAGCGAGGCCTGGCGGCTGGGGTCCAGCAGCGCCAGCGCCAGTTCGTCTACCCCGTCGCTGTTAATATCGCACACCGCGTAGCGGGTGTAAGCCTCCGTCGCCCGCTGCACCAGCAGGCCGTTTTCTACCTCGTACACGCACATCTGGTTGGTGCGGGAGGTATAAATGACCCAGCCGATGCACACCTCTTTCAGGCCGTCGCCATTCATGTCGCAAAAGTCTACGTCGGCCACGTCGCCAATGGGCTCCAAATCCTGCGCCGTTTGCCAGCCGTCGTCTGTTTGGCGCATAACGTTTACGTGGGTGAGCATTCCCTCTGACCGGCGCTGGTAAAAGGCGAGAATTTCTTCTACGCCGTCGCCGTCTAAATCCTGCGGGGTAAAGGCGGTTTGCACCCCCCGCACCGAGGGGTATTGCAGCACAATATCGTCGCCCACCGCGGCCTGCAGCGCCTGCTGCACCCCGCGGTAAAGCCCCGCGGCGGCCGGGGCGCGCAGCGAATACTCGGGTTTGAGCAGCGACCCGCTGCACCCGCACAGCCCCACCGCCAAAAGCAGGGCCAAAAGCCCGCGCCAACGCACCTTCAAAGGCTTCGCCTCCCCCGTTTTTCCCTCCAAAATATTATACACTACCCCGGGGGCAAAATCAACCGGTTTTGCGCTTTTTTCGCCGCCGGGCGGGTTTTTTACCACCAAAAAAGCGGCGAACGAAACGGGAAAGAGTCGTTCGCCGCAGCGGGGCTTATTGGTCTTGCGGGGGCGGGGCAAAGCGGGCGGGGGGCAGCAGGGCGCTTTCTACCGCAAAGCGAGGGCGCCCCTTTACCTCGGCATACAGCCGCCCCAGGTAGCTGCCCACCACGCCGAGCGAAAGCAGCACCATCCCGCCCAGCAGCCACAGCGAGGTAACCGCGGCGAGCAGCCCCGGCACCGCCGCCGAGCAAAGCGCGGCGACGCCCTCTACCACCAGCGCCAGGAAGGAAAGCAGGCAAATTGCCCCCCCTAAGCGTGCAATGGCCGTAAGCGGCCGCAGGCTGAAGGAGGTAATCCCGTCCCACGCCAGCGAGAGCATTTTAGAAAGCGGATATTTGCTTTCGCCCGCAAAGCGAGGGGCGCGGGGGTAGGTTACCACCGCCCGGCGAAAGCCCATGTGGGCCACCATGCCCCGCAAAAACAGGTTGACCTCGCGGTAGTGCGAGAGCTCTTGCAGCGCCCGGCGCGAGAGCAGGCGGCAGTCGGCATGGTTAAACACCACCTCTACCCCCAGCTTTTGCAGCACCTTGTAGTAGCCCTCGGCGGTCAGCCGTTTAAAGGCGCTGTCGCTCTCACGCGCGCTGCGCACGCCGTACACCACGTCGCAGCCCTTTTGAAATTCCTGCAAAAAACCGTCCAGCACGTTTATGTCGTCCTGCAAGTCGGCGTCCATAGAGGCGGCGCAGTCGCACCGGTCGCGGGCGGCCATCAGCCCGGCGTAAAGGGCGTTTTGGTGGCCGCGGTTGTGGGCGAGCTTTAGCCCGCACACCCGCTCGTCTTCCCGGTGGGCGGCCTCTATCATGGCCCAGGTGGCGTCGCGGCTGCCGTCGTCTACAAACAGCAGGCGGCTTTCGGCATGGCAGGCCCCGGCGGCAATCAGCCCGCTTAGTTTATCGCGCAGGCGGCGAAGCGTTTCGGGCAGCACGGCCTCCTCGTTATAACAGGGTACCACTACATATAAAACCGGTAACATCGGTTGTTCCTCCTCAGTGTGATGATCCGCTCTCCGGCGGGATTTCGCTCTCCGGCGGGGGATTTTCACTTTCCGGCGGGGTTTCGCTCTCCGGCGGGGTTTCCTCTTGCGGCGGGGTTTCCTCTTGCGGCGGGGCAAACTCCTCCGGCCAGTCCTCCCCCCCGCGGGCGGGGGGCAGGCTGACCCACACCGTCTCCTCCGCCGGGGCGGCGGGGGCGGGAGTGCCGAGAGAACCC
>CANQGN010000080.1 GCA_947623215.1 uncultured Clostridia bacterium | reverse complement strand
CATTGTCGGTGCCGATTTCGGCCTCGCAGTCAAAATCAATATTCGCCCAGTCTACCGCCAGCTGCTGGCCGCAATATTTGCAAACCGGCTGCTGCGAGCTTAAAAATTCCTGCATAAACACCCGCTGTTCTTCGCCGCAGGCGGCGCAGGTAAGGTTGGCGCCGGTTTTTTGGGCCGGGTCGTCGCACACCTCGTCTGCCGCGTAGGGCTGCAAGTCAAAAAAGAAGCAGCGGCGGGCAATTAAGTAGTCGTGGTTCGACAGGCAGTTCGACCCCCGGTTGCGCAGCAGGGCGGTGGGGTTGTCTTCATACGCCTCGTACCCGTACACGGTGCAGGCGCCGTCCAGCGTGTAGGCCAGGTAGTTAGAGGAGCAGCGGTCAAAATACTGCTCCAGCGCCCAGCGGTAGGCGTCGTTTTTGGCGCTGCCGGTGCTCTCTATCGAGGTACCGGCGATTTTTTCGCCCTTGTGGCCGTCGTGGAATAGCCCGACCAAGCTGCGCCGCACCGGCAGGCCGGCGGCTACCAATTGTTGGTGCAGGGGGCTTTCGGCCAGTACCGGCAGCGCGCCCTCTACCCCGCAGATAGTGGCGGCCACGTTGGCGGTGGCGGGCACGTTACCGTCCCACAGCACCAGACCGCAGGCGGCAAGCTGAGGCCCAAAGGCGGCGGCGAATTCCTCCCAATTATTCAGCCGCACCTGCTCGTAGCCGTGCAACAATGCCCCCTCCGCCCGCATTTCGGCAAGCCAGGAGTTATCGGAGGCGTCGATTAACGCGTAGAGCATACAATCGTGGGCGGCGTCGCGGCCAAAGTCGCGGTTGAGCAGCCCCTGAAAGCTGTAAACCAGCCGGGCCACGTCTACGTCTGTTAACAGCGAGCTGTTAAAGGTAAAGTAGGTTTTGGTGGGCAGACCCGTGGGGTCGAGCACAAAGCTGTTGTCGGCCGTCGTGTCGAGCGCGTAGGCGCCGTTGTAGCTGAACGACAGGTTGCCGTTTACCGGGCCGGGGTTCTGGTAGGGCTGGTAGGTATCGGCAGGGTTTACGTAGCCGTCGCTTGAGACGGTGTAACTGTCAAAACAATCGCCGCCCGGAAAGGTGCTGATTTGTTTAACCGAATAGCGCAAAATCCACAGCGCGTCCTCGGCGTTTACCGCACCGTTGGTGGTTACGTCTGCGGCGCACTCCATTTTGCGGGTGAGCTTTAGCTTGCCCACCGCGCTGCGCAGGGTGTTCAGGGCGTCGGCGGCGTTAATTTGGCCGTCGTCGTTTACGTCGCCGTAATAGCCCGCACCGCTGCCGAAGGTTACGTCCGCAACCGCAGGCAGCGCAAGCGGCAAAACCAGCAGCAGGGCAAGCAGGCCGCATAACAATCGGCGCATAGGTCAAAACTCCTTTACCTTGTGAAAATTCGTACGGTAGAGCGCTGGCGGACGGGCACAACGGCCCGCCCGCCAGTTGTTGATTTGGTTTAGAATTAGGACTCGATAGGCGTTCCCTGACCGGACTGCTTTAACACCTTAAAGTAGGTGTAGGGGTCGCAGTACTGTACCTTTAAGTTATGAGTGGCGGCGTAGGTTTCAAACTTACGCACAATGGCAATCATAACAGAAGGCGACTGCACCACCGTGCGGTAGCCGGAGAAGTTGAACCCGGCGTTCATGGTGGTCATGGCGTGGTCGTAAAGCGTTTTGGGGTCGGTTTGCGGGCCAACGCCGTTTTGCAGGTAGACGTAGGGCACGCCCTCGTAAACGCCAAGGCGGGTAGCCGTGCAGTTGGTAAAGCTGCCCACGGTAGAGAACTGGTTAAAGGTGGCGGCAATGTTTTTAGACACCCGGTTGTTGGCGCCGTTAATGATGAAGCCGGTAATGTCTAAGTCAAACCGCTGGTAGAAGGTCTTGCAATAGTCGGCCCACAGCTGGCCGGCGTCGGCATTCTCTGCCGGGCGAGACTCGCCCATGTAGGCCAGCGGCCGGTCGTGGAAAAGCCCTTCCGGAATAATGTAGCCCGCGCCGCTGTCGCCGGCGGCGAAGTAGTCATTATTCGTCTTCGCATTGTACACATAGTCAAAGGCCATGGGGATGCGGTAAGAGAGGTTGGGGTTAAAGCTCCACATGAGCGGAATTTGCCCGCGGTAGTTGCTTTGCGGCCCCATGAAGAAGGTGTTAACGTGCTCCTTCATCCAGGCGGAGGAGTCGTAGTCGCCCACGTACAACAGGAAGTAGAAAGTGTCTTTGTCAAAGGTCAAATCCTGGCTGCGGCGGTTGTTTTCGTACTGCGCCTTCTCGGGCACGTATTTATAAAATACCGAACCGTTGGTCATAGAGGAGGGCTGCGCGGCGTCCGCCTCTTTGGCTAAATTGTAGCAGCTGACGTATTCGGTAAACAGCCACTCTATCCAGGTGTCTACCTGACCGCCCTGATTGTTGTGGGTGGTGTATTTCACCCACCATGGCGGGAAGCCCATCAGCTGGCCAATGGCCCCGCCCGCCCGCTTGTAGCGCGCGGCGAAGATTTTCATCATGGTTTCGTGGTCGGTGCCGGGGTCGGCCTGACCGTTTTGCTGGGCCGGGTCGTCGCAGGCGGCCTCGCCCTTGTACACCGCCAGGTCAAAGCAGAAGGCGCGGCGGGCGATGAGATAGTCCATATTCGACAGGCAGTTCTGCCCGGCGTCTTTTAACAGGGCGGTGGGGTTATCTTCGTAGGCTTCGTAGTCCTTTAAGGTTACCGCGCCGTCTAAAATATAGGCGAGGTAAGTGCTCGAGCAGCGGTCAAAGTATTTTTCCAGCGCCCACAGGTAAGCGTCGTTTTTGGCGCTGCCGGTACTGGGAATAGAGGTGCCGGTAATAGACTGGCCTTTTTTGCCGTTTTCAAACAGGCCGACCAGCGACATTTTCTCCGGTACGCCGTCTGCCTTCAGCTGTTCGTGCAGCGGGCTTTGGGCCAGCACCGGCAGGTAGCCTTCCAGTCCGCAAATGGTGGCGGCTACGTTGGCGGTGGCGGGCACGTTACCGTCCCACAATATCATACCGCAGGACTTGATGACCGGCAGCATAATCTCGTAGAGCTCGTCAGAGCTCGCAACCCGCACGGCTTGCAGGCCGTCGTCTTCATACCCTACCGGAATGTCGTTGCCGTACTCGTCTTTTTCGGTAATCACGGTGCCGAGCTTTAAAATGGAGTCGTTCAGCTGCACCTTGTTGACCGCCGAACCGGTCATGTAGCTGAACCAGTTGGCGTCGGACGAATCGCGGTTGATAAAGAGCAGCGTGGTGTGGTCTTCGTCTTTGCCGAAGTCGCGGTTAATGAGGCCCTGCAGGCTGTACATTAACCGGGCGTAGTCGGTACTCGGCATACTGGAACCGCCGGTGTAGCGGTAAATGGTGAGCTTCGGCAGCGAGCTGACGTCTGCGCTGAAGCTGGTATCGGCCGTTTTATCGTCTTCATACGCGCCGTTTACGCTGTTGGATTTGTCATAATCCACAACGGGGTTGCCGGTTGGTTCGGGGGGTTTGGGGGGATTTTGCCCGCCGCCCCAGCTGTAAATGCTGCCGGCTTTAAATACGGTCAGCTTACCGACCGAGGCACGCAGCACGTCCAGCGCGTCGGCGGCGTTTACCGCCTTGTCGGCGGTTACGTCTGCCAGAATTTTCTGGGTATCATTCAGGGTTTGTTTGGCTACCGAAACGCGCAAAATGGTAAGCGCGTCGGCGGCGTTGGCCTTTTGGTCGTTGTTTAAGTCGCCGTAATAAGCCCAGGTTTTGCCGTAGTCTTCCGGCGCGCCGGGCTGTACGTCTTCCGCCGCCAAAACGGGCGCCGCAAAAGCGACAAGCAGCGTAAGCGACAGAACAGCCGCAAGCAGTCGTTTCATATCGTTTCACTCCTAATACAAATTGGCCGATGCGGAGGATTGGGACGCAAAAAATCCGAATCAGACACGTTTCATTATACACCACCGTCGCCGCCAAATACAATAGATGTTTGCCACAAAAATAGGCGGGGGAATTTGTGCACAATTGCTAAAAATCGTTTTTTGTAAATCTTCCGCCAAAAGCAGGTCGCCCGCCTGCTCCCGAGGGGTCGGGAACGGGCGGGCGAACCATTCATAAAAAGGCGGTTCCCCTTTACCCTTTGGCGGGGCGCACCACAAAATTCACCAGCTTGCCGGGCACGCAAATTTCTTTTACCACTTCGCCGGCGGCCAGCTCGGCGGCTACGCGGGCTTCGCCCCGGGCGGCGGCAAGCAGGGCTTCTTTCTCCGCCCCGGCGGGCACCACCACGCGGGCGCGCAGGCGGCCGTTTACCTGTACCGCAATTTCTACCTCGTCGTCGCGGCAAAGGGCCTCGTCATACGTCGGCCAGGGGGCAAGCGAGCAAAAGCCATCGCCGCCCTGCTGCTCCCACAGCTCTTCCGCCACGTGGGGAGCAAAGGGAGAAAGCAGCCGCAGCAGCACGAGGTAGTCCGCTCGGCCAAGCGACCCCGCCTTTTCGGCCTCGTTTAAAAAGGCCATCATGGCGGCGATAGCGGTGTTGAACTTCATGTCTTCTATGTCTTCGCTCACCTTTTTTACCGTGCGGTGCAGCGCCTTTTGCAGGGCGGGGGCGGGCGAATCGGTCAGCAGCGCTTGCAGCTGCCACACCCGGTCTACAAACCGGCGGCAGCCTTTAATAGAGACAGTCGACCAGGGGGCCGATTTTTCAAAGTCGCCAATAAACATTTCGTACAGCCGCATGGTATCGGCGCCGTACTGGGCAATTACATCGTCCGGATTGACCACGTTGCCGCGGGATTTGGACATTTTTTCGCCGTTTTCGCCCAATATCATGCCGTGGCTGGTGCGCTTGGCGTAGGGTTCGGCGGCGGGCACCACGCCGATGTCGTACAAAAATTTATGCCAAAACCGGCTGTAGAGCAGGTGCAGGGTGGTGTGCTCCATGCCGCCGTTGTACCAGTCTACCTGCCCCCAGTAGTTCAGCGCCGCTTTTGACGCCAAACACTCGCTGTTGTGGGGGTCGCAGTAGCGCAAAAAGTACCAGGAAGAACCCGCCCACTGGGGCATGGTGTCGGTCTCGCGCCGGGCAGCTCCCCCGCACTTCGGGCAGGTGGTGTTTACAAAGCTTTCTATGGCCGCCAACGGCGACTCGCCGGTTTCGGTCGGCTCGTAGCTGTCTACCATTGGCAGCTTAAGGGGCAGCTGATCCTCCGGCAGGGGCACCGCGCCGCACTTGGGGCAATGCACAATAGGAATGGGCTCGCCCCAATACCGCTGGCGCGAAAAGACCCAGTCGCGCAGCTTGTAATTGACTTTGCGCACGCCAAAGCCCTTTTCGGTCATGTAATTTTGAATGGCCTCTTTGGCCTCGGCCACCCGCATTCCGTTCATAAAGCCGGAGTTAACCAGCACGCCGTCGTTTACGTCGGTATACGCGGCTTTTTGCACGTCGCCGCCGGCCACTACCTCTACAATGGGCAGACCGAACTTTTTGGCAAAGTCCCAGTCGCGGGTATCGTGCGCCGGCACGCCCATCACCGCGCCGGTGCCGTACGAAACCAGCACGTAGTCAGAGATATACACCGGAATGCGCTCGCCGTTTACGGGGTTGATGGCCTGCACCCCCCGCAGGGGCACGCCGGTTTTGTCTTTGGCCATTTCGGTGCGCTCAAAGTCGCTTTTGCGGGCGGCGGCCGCCTGGTAGGCCTCTACCTCCGCCACGTTTTGCAGCACGCCCTCGCGCTTCCACTCCTCCAGCTCGGGGTACTCGGGCGAGAGCACCATGTAGGTGGCGCCAAACAGCGTGTCCGGCCGGGTTGTATACACCGTAATATCATGCCCCACGGTGGTGGCAAAGGTCACCATGGCGCCGGTAGAGCGGCCAATCCAGTTCTTTTGCTGAATTTTCACCCGCTCAATGTAGTCTACATCGGCCAAATCGTCTATCAGCCGCTGGGCGTACTCGGTAATTTTGAGCATCCACTGGCTTTTTACCTTGTGTACCACCTCGCTGCCGCACCGCTCGCACACGCCGTTTACCACTTCTTCATTGGCCAGCACGCATTTGCAGGAGGTGCACCAGTTGACCGACATTTCTTTTTTGTAGGCCAGCCCTTTTTTAAAGAGTTGCAAAAAAATCCACTGGGTCCATTTATAGTAGTCCGGGTCGGTGGTGTTAATCTCGCGGCTCCAGTCAAATGAAAAGCCCAGCGCTTGCAGCTGCGCCTTAAAGCGGGCAATGTTGCGGCGGGTTACCTCTTCCGGGTGAACGTGATTTTTAATGGCAAAATTTTCAGTCGGCAGGCCGAAGGCGTCCCACCCCATGGGGTAGAGCACGTTGTAGCCCTGCATCCGCCGCTTGCGGGCTACAATGTCAAGCGCCGTGTAAGAGCGCGGGTGTCCCACGTGCAGCCCCTGCCCCGAGGGGTAGGGAAACTCTACCAGCGCGTAAAACTTCGGCTTTTCCGACCCGTTTTGGGCGTGAAAAATGCCGGCGTCTTCCCACCGCTGCTGCCACTTTTTTTCAATTTGTACAAAATCGTAATCTTTCAAA
>CANQGN010000079.1 GCA_947623215.1 uncultured Clostridia bacterium | reverse complement strand
CAGCAAAAACAGGCCGCCAACGTCAACAACGACGCCGGCATTAACGCCGCCGACGCGCTGGAAATTTTGAAAAAAGCCGTAGGCAAGCCCGCCAGCTTTTAAGGTCGGGTTGCAGCGCTCCCTTATGGAGTAGGGGAGGGGGGCGGCGCTCCGGGTAAGGGGCGCCGCCTTAGCTATTCAATTCGGTACACGCTTTACCTTGATTCCATTACCTATGGAAATATGCAAATTTCCTCTTTTTCTTGTAACTTATCAATTGACACCCGCCGGGTTGTATGCTATAATGCCCCTTGTGAAGTACGCTTCATATCACAACAATATGGAGGAATTAGGAACATGCAAAAACTCGTCAAACGTTCTTTGGCCGGTTTGCTCGCTCTGCTGGTAGCGCTGTCTATGATGACCTGCGTTGCTTTTGCAGACGAAGAAGTGTTAACCGAGTCCAAAGGGGAAAAACCCTTTACCAAATTTGACCAGGTTGGGGTGGGCACCAGCTCTACCTGGGCTGTCGGCTGCGAAAATGAATCTGCCGAAACCGACCCGGAACTCTGGACAAGCGGCCCGGCCGGTAATGGCGGCTTACAGCAAAATTCCCGCTACATTGCGCAGGAATTTTCGCCCGCTACCGACAAAATCGGCGGCGTAAAGCTGCAGCTGCTGCTGACCGGCCAGTGGATGATTCCCCACGTGGAAATCCGTGAGGTTGAAAAAGTAGGGGAATTCGTCAACAAAAACAACACCGGCTTCGCCCCCACCGGCAAGCTCATCGGCACCGCCCTGCAATACCCCGTTTATTCCCGCGGCAACGGTTATTTCTGGTATGAATTTGACTTTGCGCAGGATTTAACGGTAGAAGTAGGCAAGGTATACGCCGTTGTTTTGTGGTTAGACTACCGCGTACCCGGCAACACCTGCTTAATTAAAACCGGCGGCGTAAACGCATGGGATGGCGGAGTTGGCCGCGGCGTTTACACCAAGCACATGTGGCAGGTAGACGGCGAGGGCAAGCCGCACGAAAACACCAAATCCTGGTCGTACAAGCCCAAAAACTGCATTGGGTTTGAAATTTTAGGCCCCAACGGCATGAACGCCCTGCTGCGCCACAACGACACCCCCTGGGGCATTACCGCCCACGTGAATTTGGCCGGCGTTTCGGGCACCACCTTTAACGAGAAAACCGAGGGCGAAGGTTCCGCCATTTCTGCCTTTAAAACGGTGTTAGACGTTGGCGATACCGAAAAAGCCAACATGAGTATGCGCGTGCTTACCAAAGCGGCGCTGGCTGAGCCTTCGACTGGATTGGACGAGTCTTCTCTGCCCGCCGACCCGGACGATACCCTGCATTACGACGGCATTAACCTCGGCAAAATCGGCGCCAAGTACATTTGCATGGATATTTACCTGGAAGACGTAGAGCTGACCGACCTGCCCGAGCAGTACGCCGGTCTTGGTTCCGCCACTTCGTGGGATTCGGTAGACGGCGGCTGGATTACCGACCAGTCCACCCGCGAGGCCCTGCTTGCCATGAAGCCGGGCTGGAACACCATTGTCTTCCCCATTCCCGAAACCGCTTTGCAAGGCGACTTTAAACTGCGCAACATTCGCGCCATTCGCTTTGACCTTGACAATTCCGAAACCCAGCCCATTAAAGTAACCGGCGACCGCCCGCGCATTGGTATTGACAACGTGCGCCTGCTGGACGAAGAGGCCGTTACCATTATGGCTGTGACCAAAGTAATGGAAATGATTGAGGCCATTCCGGCGGTGAACGCTTCTAACGTAGACGAAGTAGAAGCCTTAATTGCCGAAGCCGAAGAAGCCTACCAGGCCTTAACGAAAGAGCAGCAGCCCCAGGTAACCAACTACGGCAAGCTGGCCGAGCTGCAAAACAGCATTAACGACGCCAAGGCCGCCGCGCCGGTAGAAGAGAAAATCAACGCCATTCCTACCGTTTCGACCGCCAATATTGAAGAGGCAGAGGCCGCCATTACCGAGGCCCGCAAGGCCTTTGACGAGCTGACCGAGGCCCAGCAGGCGCTGGTAACGGTTACCGACAAGCTCACCAATGCCGAGGCTGCTTTGGCCAACGCCAAAGAGGCCAAAAAGGTTGAAGACTTAATTGCCGCTCTGCCCGAAATCAGCTTTGATAATCTGGAAGAAGCGGCCACCGCCATTGCCGCCGCCCGCGCCGCTGCCAACGCCTTAACGGACGACCAGCGGTACATGGTTTCCGGTCTTTCTACCCTGGCAGACAAAGAGAAAGCTCTTGCCGACTACCAGGGCGCCAAGGCCGTTGTGGAAGCCATTGAAAAACTGCCGGAGGCCGACAAGGTAACGGCTGCGGACAAAGAGGCTATTGAGGCCGCCGCCGCCGCTTATGGCGAACTGACCAACGCCGGCAAAGAGCTGGTAGAAAATGCCGACAAACTCACCGCCGCGACCGCCGCGCTGGAAAACCTGCTGGCCGCCGAGGCTGTGGTAGCCGAAATTGAAGCTCTGCCGGCCGCCGACAAGGTAACGGCTGCGGACAAAGAGGCCATTGAGGCCGCGAAAGCCAACTTTGACAAGCTGACCGACGCCCAAAAAGCGCTGGTAACCAACAAAGACAAGCTGGACGCCGCGGTAAAAGCGCTGGAAGACGCGCTGGCCGTGAAGCTGGGCGACGTAAACAACGACGGCAAAGTGGACGCCGTAGACGCGCTGGAAGTGCTGCGCTTTGCCGTGCACAAGGTAGACTTTACCGAGCAGCAGCAGGCCGCCGCCAACGTAAACAAAGACGCCGGCATTAACGCTGCGGACGCGCTGGAGATTTTGAAAAAGGCCGTGGGCAAACCCGCCTGCTTCTAATTTTCCGGCTGAAAAGCAAAAAACAAACAGAGAGACGGGGCCCGTTTTGCGGGTTCCGTCCCTCTTTTTGCCCGGCAGGGCCGGGCGATTTGGTGTGCAAAGGAGAGAGTTTGTTTGGCGGTGAACAACCAACCCACCCCGCAGGTGTTTGAGGGAATGCCGCTGCCCCGCGCGGTGCTTACCCTGTCATTACCCACGGTGGCAAGCTCGCTGGTAATGGTCCTCTACAGTTTGGCAGACACTTGCTTTGTGGGGCTGCTTGGCGACCCGGTGCAAAACGCCGCCGTAACGCTGGCCGCCCCGGTGCTGCTGGCCTTTAACGCGGTGAATAATCTGTTTGGCGTGGGGGCCTCCAGTATGATGAGCCGGGCGCTCGGCCGCGGAGCGCAGGATGAGGTGCGCACAAGCGCCGCCGTGGGCTTTTACAGCGCGGCTTTCTGCGCCGCCGCCTTTTCGCTGCTTTACCTTGCCTTTCGCCGCCCCTTTTTGGGGCTGCTGGGGGCAAACGAGGCCACCCGCGCCGGTACGGCGGACTATTTGTTTTACACCGTGGCGCTGGGGGCGGTGCCTTCTATAATCAACGTGGTGCTGGCCTACTTTGTGCGGGCAGAGGGGGCCTCGCTGCACGCCAGCATCGGCACCATGAGCGGCTGTTTTCTCAACATCGCGCTCGACCCGCTCTTTATTTTGCCCGGCGGCTTCGGCATGGGGGCGGCCGGGGCGGGGCTTGCCACGCTGCTTTCTAACACCGCGGCCTGCCTCTACTTCTTCTTATTGCTCGCCCGCCGCCGGGGCAAAACTTTTATTAGCCTAAACCCCCGCCGCCTTGCCCGCTGCGGGCGGGTACTGCGGGGCGTTTGCGCCGTGGGGGTGCCCGCCGCCGTGCAAAATTTGCTCAACGTAACGGGCATGACGGTGCTCAACCGCTTTACCGCCGCTTTCGGCCCCGCCGCCGTGGCCGCCATGGGCATAGCCCACAAGGTAAGCATGGTGCCGGTGCAGGTGGCGCTGGGCTTTTCGCAGGGCATTATGCCACTGGTGGGCTACACCTTCGCCTCTGGCAACCGCCCCCGCATGAAGCGGGCGGTGCTGTTGGCCGGCCGCATGATGACCGGCTTTATGCTGGCGGTTACCGCCCTGCTTTACGCCTTTGCCGCGCCGTTAAGCGCGCTGTTTATGCGCGACGCTACGGTTGTGGCCATTGCCGCGCCGCTGCTGCGGGGGATGTCGTTTTCGCTCCCCTTTTTGTGTTTAGACTTTTTGGGCGTGGGGGTCTTTCAGGCCTGCGGCATGGGCAAAAACGCCCTGTTTTTTGCCCTGCTGCGCAAAATCGTGCTCGAAATCCCGGCGCTCTTCCTCTTAAACCGCCTTTTTCCGCTTTACGGGCTGGCCTACGCCCAGCTGGCGGCCGAAACGGTGCTGGCCGCCGCCTCGCTTTTGGTTCTTCACTCGCTTTTTCGCAAACCCCGGTTGTAACCGTTGCTTTTTTTGGCAAACGGGTGTATAATGATTTTATACTATTCTACGAAAGGGCCATAAAAAAATGAAAGAAATAGCCGGAGAAGTCTTTACCGGCGAGCGCCCGCTCTTTGGCGCGCAGGACTGCCGGATTTGCAATACCATTTTTAAAGAAGGGGAGTCGCCCTTAAAAGAAAGCCGCAACGTAGCGCTCACGGGCTGCCTCTTCCAGTGGAAGTACCCCCTGTGGTACGCCGAAAACGTAACCGCCCGCCGCTGCACCTGGTTTACCATGGCGCGGGCGGGGGTGTGGTATACAAACGATGTTTCGCTTACCGACTGCGCGGTAGAAGCACCCAAAAACTTCCGCCGCTGCCGGGGGGTGAACTTGCAGCGGGTGTCGTTTGCCGACGCCGCCGAAACGCTGTGGAGCTGCCGCGACGTAACCTTAAACGAGGTTACCGCCCGGGGCGATTACTTTGCCATGAACAGCGAGAATATGACCGTAGACCACCTAACCCTTTACGGCAATTATTCATTTGACGGCGCCAAAAACGTGGAGATTCGCAACTCTCACCTGCTCTCAAAAGACGCCTTTTGGAACAGCGAAAACGTTACCGTGCGCGACAGTATCATTTGCGGCGAATATCTGGGCTGGAACGCCAAAAATCTTACCCTCATTAACTGCACCATAGAGAGTTTGCAGGGGTTGTGCTACATCGACCGGCTGACGATGCGCGACTGCCGCCTGCTCAACACCACGCTGGCCTTTGAGTACTCTACCGTAGACGCGCAAATTACCGGCCATATAGACAGCGTGCTCAACCCCACCGCCGGAGAAATTACCGCCGACTCCATTGGCGAGTTAATCATCGAGCCCGACCGGGTAGACCCCGCCAAAACCCGCATTGTCTGCCGCGAGGGTGGCGCCGACTAACCGCCGGGAGAGAAAGGACGGCCCGCTATGCCTTACGATTTTGACCGGCTGATTGACCGCCGCCATACGAATTCGCTCAAATGGCACATCGCCGAAAACGAGCTGCCCATGTGGGTGGCAGATATGGACTTTGCCGCGCCCCCCGTGGTGGCGGAGGCGCTGCAAGACTGCCTGCGGCAGGAGGTGTTTGGCTACCAGGTGGTGCCGCCCGCCTGGGGGCAGGCTTATTGCGACTGGTGGCAAAGCCGCCACGGCTGGCAAATGCAGCCGGAATGGCTGACCTTTTGCACCGGCGTGGTACCGGCTATTTCATCTGCCGTGCGCAAGCTCACCGCCCCGGGCGACCTGGTGCTGGTGCAAACGCCGGTTTATAATATTTTCTTTAACAGTATATTAAACAACGGCCGCCGCCCGCTGCAATGCCCTCTGCGGGTAAAAAAAGGCCGCTACGAAATGGATTTAGAGGAGCTGGAACGCCGCTTGGCCGACCCGCGCGTGGCGCTTATGCTGCTTTGCAATCCCCACAACCCTACCGGCAATTGCTGGGACGCGGAAACCCTCGCCGCCGTGGGGCAGCTTGCCAGACGGCACAACGTAACCGTGCTGGCAGATGAAATTCATTGCGATTTAACCCTGCCGGGGGTTTCGTATACCCCCTTTGCCTCGGTATCAGACGATTGCCGGGCGGTGAGCGTAACCTGCCTTGCCCCCACCAAAACCTTTAATTTGGCGGGGCTGCAAACCGCCGCCGTGGCGGTGCCGGAGCAGTCGCTTCGCCGCCGCATGGTGCGGGCGCTTAATACCGACGAGGTGGCGGAACCCAACGCCTTTGCCGTGGCCGCCGCCGTGGCCGCCTTTACCGGCGGGGCGGACTGGCTGGACGAGCTGCGGGAGTATTTGGCCGAAAACCGCCGGTTAACGGAGGAATTCTGTAAAACCGAAATTCCCCGTCTGCGGGTCACCCACGGGGAAGCGACTTACCTGGTGTGGCTGAACGCCCACGATTACACCAAAAACGACGGGCTGCTCGCGCAGCACTTGCGGCAGTCTACGGGGCTGGTGGTATCAAACGGCAGCCAGTACGGCAGTGGGGGAGAGGGCTTTTTGCGGCTGAATATCGCCTGCCCCCGCAGCCGCCTGCAGGACGGCCTCACCCGCCTCGCCGCCGGCCTTGCAAGCTTTCGGGAAGAAGGCTAAAAAACGCCGGAGCAAAACGGCTTGCTTTGACGGCGAAAAAATGTAAAAAGATTGTTGGCCTTTCGAGTAGAGCCCCCTGAACCACCGCGCCGCAGGCGCGAAACCGCAAAAAGTTGGTAGCGACAGCGAACCGTCGCGAGGGCGCTTGCAACCGAGCAGGTGAGCGGAGCGTGACTTT
>CANQGN010000078.1 GCA_947623215.1 uncultured Clostridia bacterium | reverse complement strand
GGCCCCTCTTTGGGCAGCAGGCGGGTGAGCTCTACCGTAACGGCAGAGCGGCGCTCGTCGTCTGACGCGCTTTCGTCTGAAAAAGGCGGCACCTCAATGGTTACGTAGGCGCCGCGCGGCTTGCCCACCGCCCGCTCGCCTGTCTCGTTTGTTATGGTAATGCGGGTGATTTTGGCCGCGCCCACGCTCAGCTCTTCGCTCTCTACCCCCTCCGCCTGCTCGCCCGCCAGCTCCCGCCCCTCCAGCGCCAAATCTGTGCGAATGTTCATGCTACCCCTCGTTTCGTTTGTTGTTCGCGTTTAGTATGGGGGAATAAAACGCAAAATATCCCGCCCGCGCCAAAAAAAGGCTTGCTTTTTTCGCCCTGCGGTGGTAGAATACTACACGTCACTGTAGGGCTGGCCCGGCTTTAGGGCCAACCGCATACCGGTAAATGGGGAGGTGGAACCATGCCCAACATTAAGTCCGCGCAAAAACGGGTGAAGGTCACGGCGATTAAAACCGCCCGCAACAAGGCCTGCAACTCTGCCCTGAAAACGGCCATTAAAAAGGCCAACGCCGCCATTGACGCGTCTTCTGCCGATAAAGAGGAGGCCGTGCGCCTGGCGGTAAAGAAGATTGACCAGGCGGCCGCCAAGGGGATTTTGCACAAAAACACCGCGGCGCACCGCAAGTCGGCTTTGGCGTTAAAGTTAAAGGCCAATTCTTAAGCGCCCGCCCGCTTTTTTTGCAGCTGCGTTTGGCGGCGGGCGGCGACCGTGTTCAACGCCGCCTCTCCCCAAACCAAAAGGCCACCCAAAGCGGTGGTCTTTGCTTTTTCAGGCGATTTTCCGTTTGCCGGCCGCCGGTAGGGCGGGGGGAATAGCGCTTGTGCAAGTTCGACAAATTCTCGGCTTTTACGACTCGATTTTACAGCGTTTCGTCTTTTCGTTCGTTAAAATACCTAAAGCCGGGATTCAAAGTTTAGGCAAATAGCGACCTTGCATTTTCGCCCGAAATTTGGTATAGTATTGAAGGTGGCGGGCAATACAATCAGGCCGCAGCGCTTTTGCGTGCGGCCGGTTGCGCGTTTTTTACGGCTGTGGGTTGATTGTATTGCCTGAGAAATCGGATTTATTTTGTATAATATTGGGAGGCTACAAACCAATGGCAAGCTTATCACTCAAAAACATCGGGAAAACCTATCCCGGCGGCGTTACGGCCGTGTCGGACTTTAATCTGGAGATTAAAGACAAAGAATTCATTATTCTGGTCGGCCCCTCCGGCTGCGGCAAATCGACCACCCTGCGCATGATTGCGGGTTTGGAAGAAATCACCGAGGGCGAGCTTTACATCGGCGACCGTTTGGTGAACGACATCGCGCCCAAAGACCGCGACATCGCCATGGTGTTCCAGAACTACGCCCTTTACCCGCACATGACGGTTTTTGGCAACATGGCTTTCGGCCTGAAGCTGCGCAAAATGCCGAAAGAAGAAATCAAACGCCGGGTAGAAGAAGCCGGCCGCATTTTGGATATTTCTCACCTGCTCGACCGTAAGCCCAAGGCGTTGTCCGGCGGTCAGCGGCAGCGCGTGGCGCTCGGCCGCGCCATTGTGCGCGACCCCGCCGTGTTTTTGCTGGACGAACCGCTCTCCAACCTGGACGCCAAGCTGCGCGCCCAAATGCGGACCGAGCTTTCCAAGCTCCACCAAAAGCTGGGCACCACCTTTATTTACGTAACCCACGACCAGACCGAGGCCATGACCATGGCCGACCGCATTGTGGTTATGAAAGACGGTCTGATTCAACAGGTCGACACCCCGCAGCATTTGTACGACCTGCCCTGCAACTCCTTTGTTGCCGGGTTCATCGGTTCGCCCCAAATGAACTTTATTGACTCTGTGCTGCACAAAACGGCCGACGGCGGCTTTTACGTAGAGTTCGGTTCGGAAGATACCAAGCGCACCAAGGGCGTGAAGTTCCAAATTAAGCTGCCCGCCTCGAAAAATAATAAGGACTGCTTAGAGGCTTACGTAGACAAAGAAATAGTCATGGGCATTCGGCCGGAGCATATTCACGACGAAGAAATGTTTATGACCACCATGACCGACGGCATTGTAAAAGCCAAGGTGGAAGTAACCGAGCTGATGGGCGCCGAAACCTACCTTTACCTCAACTGCGAGGGCCACAGCCTTACCGCCCGGGTAGACCCCTCCTCTACCGCCCGCGCGGGGGATGAGATTGAAATCACTCTTGACACCTCTAAGATTCATTTGTTTGACAAAGAGACCGAAAAGACCATTACCAACTAAAACGGTTGCGGCCGGCGGGTCGGGCGCTGAAGCTCGACCCGCCTTTTGCAGCCGGTTAAGGAAGGCCGTGCAACGCCATGAAATGCCCCTATTGCGGTTATGAAGAAAGCAAAGTTATCGACTCCCGCCCAACCGACGAAGGCGAGCGCATTCGCCGCCGCCGGGAGTGCCTGCATTGCCAAAAGCGCTTTACGACCTACGAGGTAATCGAAAGCCTGCCGGTAATTGTGGTAAAAAAAGACCGCTCGCGCGAGCAGTTTGACCGTAACAAGCTGATCAACAGTATGCTGCGCGCCTGCGAAAAGCGCACGGTTTCGGTAGAAGCGGTAGAAGAAGCGGCCGACGCCATAGAGGCCAGCCTGCAAAACACGCTTGACCGCGAGGTTTCTTCCATGCAAATCGGCGAGCTGGCCATGGAACAGCTCAAAAAGCTCGACCAGGTAGCCTACGTTCGCTTCGCTTCGGTCTACCGGCAGTTTCGGGATATTAACACCTTTATGGAAGAACTCAACAAGCTGTTGTCGGATAAATAACCCGACTTTCGGAACCAAAAAGCGCGGAGAACGTCCGCGCTTTTTTATAGGTTTGCACCCGGCAGCGCCGAACCGCCCGCCATCGGCCCTTTTTCCGCCATTTGCGCACTCGCTCCGCTTGCTATACACAAAGTATGGCCGCGCGGAGCGATCGCACCCTGACGAAAAAATGCCTCGATTGCGGATGCAGAGCAGTTTTGGGAGGCAAAATCGCCCGATTTTGTCTCCCAAAACCGATTCGTCCCTGCCGGGTACAAACCAAGAAATAGCCCGGGGGGACAAACGAAGGGGCAGCCCTGCCGGGTACGAATCAAGAAGTTACAAAGGAGAGAAGAAACCATGAAAACCATGACCTTGCAGCCGGATTTAACCGTTTCGGCGGTGGCGCTGGGGTGTATGCGGCTGGCGGCGGTAGAGCTGAGCAAAGCCGAAGAGCTGATTGATACCGCGCTGGAAGCGGGCATTACCTACTTTGACCATGCGGATATTTACGGCGACGGCGAGTCGGAACGCCGCTTTGGGCAGGTGCTCGCCCGCCGCCCCTCGCTGCGGGAGCGTATGCTCGTGCAAACCAAGTGCGGCATTCGCCCCGGCCGGTATGATTTTTCTAAAGAACACATCATCGCCAGCGCAGAGGGCAGCTTAAAGCGGTTAGGGGTAGACCGGTTAGACGCCCTGCTGCTCCACCGGCCGGACACCTTAATGGAGCCGGAAGAAGTGGCCGAGGCCTTTGACAATTTGCATAGCCGGGGGCTGGTGCGCTATTTTGGGGTGAGCAACCACTCCGCCGGGCAAATGCGGCTGCTTGGCGCCGCGCTCTCGCAGCCGCTGCTCTTTAATCAGCTGCAATTCGGCCCCGCCCACACGGGGCTGGTAGACGTGGGGCTGCACGTGAATATGACGGACGAGGGTTCGGTCATGCACGACGACGGCCTGCTGGAATATTGCCGCCTACACCGGGTAACCATTCAGCCCTGGTCGCCTTTTCAGCGGGGGTTTATTGCCGGCCCCTTTTTCGGCAGCGGGCAGTACCCGGCGCTGGAAGAAACGCTCTCTCGCTTAGCGGCAGAAAAAGGCGCTACCCCCACCGCCCTTACGGTGGCATGGATTTTGCGCCACCCCGCCCGTATGCAGCCGGTGGTGGGCACCATGAACCCCGACCGCCTGCGGCAGGCTGCGGCGGGGGCGGAGGTACCGCTTAGCAGAGAAGAATGGTATGAAATTTACCGCGCGGCGGGCAATACCATTCCGTAAATTCGGATGATTTAGAAAACAGGCAAGAAAGGGGGCGTGGAACGATGCCGGAAGAAGAAAAAAAGGCGGGAAAAACGGCAAAAAACCGCTCGCAGCTGCTGCAAAAGGCGCTGCAATTGCCGCTGCAGCCGGGGGTATACCTCATGTACAACGCCGCCGGGGAAGTGATATACGTCGGCAAGGCCAAAGCGCTGAAAAACCGGGTTTGCCAGTATTTTCGCGAAGGGTCGGACCACGCCCCCAAGGTGGCCAAAATGGTGGCCGCCGTCGCCCGGTTTGAGTATATTGTCTGCGGCAGCGAGTTTGAGGCGCTGGTGCTGGAAGCCTCTTTAATTAAACAATACCAGCCCAAGTACAACGTGCTGCTGCGAGACGACAAAGGCTACCGCTACGTGCGGGTGTCGCCGCCCCCCTGGCGGCGGCTGACGGCGGTAAAGCAACTGCAAAACGACGGCGCCCGCTACCTTGGCCCCTATTACTCCGGCGCGGTAGTGGAGCAGTCGGTGGATATGGCCTGCAAGGCCTTCGGCCTGCCCACCTGCACCCGGCGGTTTCCGCAGGAGTTCGGGCGGGGCCGCCCCTGTCTCAATCACGCGCTGGGCAACTGCGCCGGGGCCTGTACCGGCCGGGTGAGCCTGGCGGAGCATGAAGAAGCGGTAGAGCAGGCGCTGGCTTTTTTAAACGGCGGGTATACCGAAACGCTGCGGGCGCTGCAAGCGCAAATGGAAGCCGCCTCGCAGGCCATGGCCTTTGAAAAGGCGGCGGTGCTGCGCGACCGCATACGCGCCCTGCAAAGCATGAGCGAAAAGCAGCATTTTGTGGCCGCCGGGGTGCCGAATCAAGACGTAATTGCCTACGCCGGTACGCCGGAAAAAGGCTGCGTAGAGGTTTTTCACTTTGTGGGGGGCGCATTGTCTGACCGCGCTCACTACTGGGTAGAACCGGCGCCGGAGGGGGAGGCGCTGGCCGCCTTTTTGGTGCAAAAGTATGAGGCCGGCAGCGCCATACCCCCGGTGCTGAATCTTTCGGTACTGCCGCCGGAGGCAGAGCGCTTAGAGGCGCTGCTAAGCGAGCGGGCGGGCCGCCGGGTACGGCTGCACCGGCCGCAAAAGGGCGAGCAGGCGCGGCTGGTGAGCGCTTGCCAAACCAACGCAGAAGAGCGGCTGCTTAACACCGCCGGTCGCCAAAGCCGCACCCAGTCGGTGCTGGAGGAGCTGGCTTCATTGCTCAGCCTGCCCGCCCCCCCGGCGCGGATAGAGGCTTACGACATTTCGCACACCGCCGGCCGGCAAACGGCAGCCGGTATGGTGGTGTTTCAAAACGGCCGCCCCGCCCGGCGCGACTACCGCCGCTTTGCCATTCGTACCGCCGCGGGGGGAGACGACCCTGCCGCGCTCTGCGAAGCCCTCTCTCGCCGCCTGGCGGAGTATGAGGCCCGCCGGGGGGAGGAAGGCTTTGGCCGTCTGCCGGATTTGATTTTGCTCGACGGCGGCAAAACCCAGCTGGCGGCTGTGGCGGCCTTGCTGCGGCAACGGGGCTACGCCCTGCCGGTGTTTGGCATGGTAAAAGACAGCCGCCACCACACCCGCGCCATTGTGGGGGAGGGGGGCGAAATAGAAATTCGCGCCAACCGCAGCGTGTTTTCGTTTGTGGCCGCCGTGCAGGAGGAGGTACACCGCTACGCCATTACCTACCACCGCCAGCGCAGCGGCAAGGCGCTGTTTAGTTCTGCCTTGCAGCAGGCGCCGGGGGTGGGCCCCAAGCGGGCGGCCGCCCTGCTAAAGGCTTTTGGCAGTCTGTCGGCGGTAGAGGCAGCCACCCGCGAGGCGCTGGCCGCCGTGCCGGGCATGACCGCCGCCAGTGCGGCCAGCCTTTACGCCGCGCTGCATGGGCCCGTCGATTGCCCGCCGGGCGAAAAAATTAGTTGACAACGGCGGGAATTCATGCGATAATTACAATAGGATAGGTTTTCAATACCGGATTGGTTGTTGCCGGTTACCGGCGGGGGAGGGCTTCTTGTTGCGTATTATTACCGGTACGGCCCGGGGGCGCTCGCTCGTCGCCCCGCCGGGGGAGGCGACCCGCCCCACCGCCGAAAAGGTAAAAGAAGCCATGTTCAGCGCCATTCAGTTTGAAATCGAGGGGCGCCGCGTGCTGGACTTGTTTGCCGGCAGCGGCCAGCTGGGGCTGGAGGCGCTCTCGCGCGGGGCGAGCTACGCCACGTTTGTAGACGTTGCCCGCCGCCCCGCCGCCGTAATAGAAGAAAATTTGCGCCGCACCGGTTTTGTTGACCGGGCGCAGGTACTTTGCCGGCCGGCAGAGGCGGCGCTGGCCGCGTTAAAGGAGCCGGTTGGGTTGGTTTTTTTAGACCCGCCCTACGCGCTGGGGGCCATACCGCCGCTGCTGCCGCTGCTGCTGCCCTGCCTTGCGCCCGGCGCGGTGGTGGTGTGCGAGCATGACGCCGAACAGCCCCTGCCGCCGCGCTTCGGCCCGTTTTGCGCCGCGCCCCGCCGCTACGGCCGCACCGGCGTTACCATTTACCGAGCAGAAGGGGGAGAGCGGCAAATGGTAACGCCGGTGCGGCCGTAGCGGC
>CANQGN010000077.1 GCA_947623215.1 uncultured Clostridia bacterium | reverse complement strand
CTGATTACAAAAGCCAAAGGGAGAGGACTTCCTTACGGAGCCTCTCCCTTGTGCGGCCGCCTTTTTACTGCCCCCGGCGGGGTTATGCCAGCGGTTTGGCGTAATATTCCACGGCAATTTTACTGCCGTCCGGGTAGGTTTCTGTGCCCGCTTTGATAAATTCCGTAAAGCCGAAGTGGGCGTACATGGCCTTGTTTTTCGCTTCGCCCGGCTCCACCCCCAGCGTGGCCCGGCGGTAGCCCCGGCGGCGCAAATCTGCCAGCATAAAGCGCAGCAGCTGAGAAAAATACCCCTGCCCCTGATAAGCCGGCAGGGTGCGAAAAGAGGCCAAATAGACCGTTTGCCCGTCTACCAGCCCATCGCAGTTCTGCACCGACTCCCATACCATAATTCAATCGACTAATTCGGCATAAATGGTTGCATCAAGTGATAAACAATAGCGCCTCGTCATCCAATACTTTCATATTTTCAATGGACTCAGCTTTGATTTTATCCCGCATGTACTCGCATAGGCAATACAATCAGGGTACAATGCGCCTGACACGGCGCGATTTTCCGATTTGCTGCGTTGTCGGCCTTGCAATATGCCCATATTCCTGCGGCCTGCCGCCTTGCAAAGTCAAAAAATCGCACACGCGGCAGGTCGAAGATTTTTGGGGAGAGCGCCCGTCGATGACGTGGGGGCGTGCGCTTGCAGCCATACTTTGTGTACGGCAAAAGCGGGGGGCGAAGCAGGCGCGGCGGGCACTCCCCCAAAAACACGTCGTACCCTGATTGTATTGCCTAGGCAATCGCATGGTTCGCCGGCATAGGCTCTTTTTGCTTTTTTGCAGCTGCAAATGCCAAACGACCGGTGCCAGATCCAACATCTTAAACAATCTTGTCTGTCAAATTCACAAGTCTATATTCAACCATTCTTTCAGATGTTTCAACACATTGCCGTTTTTCAATTCTTCAAGCGAGTCTTTTGCCCACGACGGAAAAGTCTCACGTCTGCAAGCAATAATCAGCGTGACGAGAGGTGAAACAAAAGCATCTGCTTTTTTCTCCTCCTCGTCGATGTTATCACCGTACTCCTGTACGAATGCCTCCGCAGCCTCCTTAGAAAGCGAACTTGTCACATTACGGATATCCCCATAAGCGGTACCTTTGCCCAGCAGGTTGTAATCGAACACGAATGCACTATTATCGGTCTTTGATACAATCAAATTCGTCCAGTAAAAATCATTGTAGGTTAGTGTTCGGGGCAGGGCGTCTATTCGGCTACGGATCATGCTGTAGTTCTCCGTGATTACCTGCCAAAGCATGTTCCCCGTAGTACCGGTCATTTCTGCGATCAACGCCATATTATCTGCGGTGACCAGATCGGATTCGTCATACATCGAAGACTCGCTTCCGGAAAGATATGCGCGTCCTTTTTTATGAAGTATCGTGTACCATCTGGCAATGGCCTTTGCAATCTTCGGATCGCTCAAATCACTTTCTTTACCAAGCCGATATTCGTCGCTTGACTCCACATCAGGCAATAGTATTGCGTTTTTGGTGTATCCCAATAGCGGTAATGTCGGAATTCTGAGCTTTGACAGTATCAAATAGTTGTCAATTTCCCGCGCATCTTCCCGGTTCTCAAAAACCTTCAGGATGAGTTTTTTTCCTTCTGATTCCACGCGGTACAAAGATATCCCGGCTTTTGAACGAATCAGCGAACAAACCGGATTACGCACGCCCAGTTCAGTTAGCTGCAGAATAATATGGATATTCAACGCTTGTCACCTCCGTATTTTTTGTTTTCCAATTTCCTTTGTCTGTTGAACTTTGCGATATTCTTATTCCGCTGCTGCTTTTGCCGTAGAAAAGCGGCCTTGTCGTCCGAATGTTTTTCCTCGGTTTTAAGGCTACCAGCCCGCAGCATTTGCAGGTGGCTGCCTTTTCTGTTTTCCCGGTTTTTCGGTTTTCTCGATTTTTTCGACTTGCCCGGCGGGGTTATGCCAGCGGTTTGGCGTAATATTCCACGGCAATTTTACTGCCCGCTTTGATAAATTCCGTAAAGCCGAAGTGGGCGTACATGGCCTTGTTTTTGGCTTCGCTCGGTTCCACCCCCAGCGTGGCCCGGCGGTAGCCCCGGCGGCACAAATCTGCCAGCATAAAGCGCAGCAGCTGAGAAAAATACCCCTGCCCCTGATAGGCCGGAAGGGTGCGAAAAGAGGCCAAATAGACCGTTTGCCCGTCTACCAGCCCCGCGCTGTTTTGCACCACCGCCGGGTGGAGTTTTGCCGTGGCTTCACTGATGATCCTGCCGTTCAGCAGTCCGTAATAGGGAATGCTCTGCCCCTGCCGGGATGCGGCGATGTACTGCGCTTTCCAGGCAATCCAGTTGGCGCGGTCGGCCCCGCTGCGGGCGATTTCATCGTCCCATTTTTGCTCCATTTCTTCTAACGTGGCGATTTTGCAAATATATGTTTCTGGCATATTTGATTCCTCATTTCTAAAGTGCCTTTTTGGGGCAGGCTTTTACGCATTCCAAGCATAGAATGCACTCGGTGCCGTTCTTCCGCCGGCGGGAGTTGTCGGTCACGTCTACCCCCATGGGGCAGACCTGTTTACAACGGCCGCAATGAACGCATTTTTCTTGATTGCATTTTACCCGCAATAGGGAAAAATAGCTCATGGGCTTTAAAAACACGGCGACGGGGCAAAGAATTTTGCAAAAGGCGCGGTTGTCTTGCAAAAGGAAGGCCAGCGCTGCCCCGGCGGCGTAATAGAGCAAATTGCCCGCCACAAAGGCCCAGAACATGACGGCTTCTAAATTGCCCACGTGGGCGAGAAAAAGCGCCGCCACAAAAAGGAACGAGGCGGCAAAGGTGACATACCGCAGCCACCCCCACCGTGTTTCCGGCCGTTTTTCCGGGCGTTTTGGGGTTTTGTAGGGCAAAAAATCCAGCACCATGGCCGTCCAGCAGGCGTAGCCGCACCACCCCCGGCCAAAGAGCAGCGGGCCAAAGAGCTTGGCCACGGCGTAGTGAATGGTGGCCGCCTCAAACACGCCGGTGAAGAGGTAATACCAAAAGCCTTCGATTTGCATATTTTCGCCCCGAAGCAGCCCCAAATAGACCAGCATATAGCCGCCCACCAGCAGCTGCACCACCCGCCGGGCGTGGCGGTATTGTTTTATATACAGCACCATGCCAAGCGCAAGGGCGAGGCCGATGTAGCTGAAATTGAAGAGATAAAACAAATTGCCCTTTGCCCGCCAAAGGGTCACGGCGACGGCTTCAAACGTCACCAGCAAAAGCCCCGGCAGGGCGTATGGTTGCAGGGGTTTCATGGGGCGGGCCTCCTTTCGCTTGTTTCTTTTAGCGCATTTCTCAGTTGCTGCCCCGCGCCGGCAGGGTGGCCCCGGCCACGGGAATGCCGAGCAGGCTGCGGGTAAAATCGAAAAGCGTTCGGTCGCTGCGAAAATACCGCACCCACCAAAGCTCATACAAAACCATAAGCACGGCGGCAAACAGCCACCACGCCCATGGGGAATATCCTTGCCAGTTGAAATCCGAAAAGCAGAGGGCGCAAAAGCAGAAAGAGAAGCCCGCCGTAGGGAAACCCGAAGTTCCCTGACATTTATCATTCTGTTTCCACTTTGTATTCCCTGTCAATCAGCAACACCTTTTGCCGGTTGGCTTCGCACTGTTCCAAAACCTTTTGATTGTCCGCAATCAGCAGTTCCGGGGTGCAATCGTCTTCTACACGGTTCTCAATGACAGTTGCATACTTTTTGATACTGTCAAAATGACTGCGAATATACCGCTCGGTCATCACAAGGAAAATCGATTTGATTTCCGGCAGATACCGATTGCCAAAATCCTTTTGCCAATCGCAGGGAATATAGCAGCCCTCCACAATCAGATTTTGTTTGTTCTCAATGGCAGTCTTGATTATTTCGCAGATAATCGGCCATAAATACGCTGTCAGTTCTTCATCGTTCGATTCAGGCGTCAGTTCAGTATGTCCTGAGCGAATCAGTCCCATTTTAAAATGGTCAATGGAGAGATATGGGAATTTGTGTTTTTCAAGAAGGCTTTGCGCCAGCTTCGTTTTGCCTGTGTGAGAGGCTCCCGCTATCAAAATAATCACCGAATGATTTCCTCCTGCCCTTTTCCGTTCATTTCCGCAACGAAGGCGGCGGGCTTGGCGGTCATTTCTACCCACGCGGGGCGAAAACCGCTTTTGACGGCGCCCAGCACCGAGCGAATATTCGACCAGGCGGCGCAGTAAAAGGGCACCTTGCCCCGCGCCAAAATTTCTGCCGCCAACCGGCTGGTGAGGGCAGAGGCCACCCCCTGCCGGCGGTAGCCGGGCAGCACGTCAACGCCGATTTGCCACATGCCCTCGCAGTCGGCGGAGCAGGCGGCAAGGCCGATGAGTTCTTCTCCGTCGTAAGCGCCCAGCCCCAAAACGTCCAGCTCTTTGCGCTGCTCGCAAAGGGCGTTGCTCCACTGCGGGGTGTAAAGGGCCGCAAAATCCGGCTGGCGCAGCAGCTTTACCGGGTAGGGGCAAGGGAGCGGCCGCAGAAAGCGCAAATCCGGCAAAAAATACTCCGCCATAAAGCAAACGCGCAGATTTTCTTTTTGCAATTCGTCGTTCAACACGTGCAGATTGGGGGTTTCAAAGCAATGCTCCACCGGGAACCGGTTGACGTAATCCGTCACCACCGCCCGGTATTTTTCGTTTACAGAAGCGACAATATTGCCCCCGTAAGAAATGAGCTGACAGTCAAAGGGCAGGGAAAGGTATTTTCTTGCCCCGGGGTGGGCGGCAGACTGTACCACCACGTTTTCGGGGCGGAGAAAATCCGCCGCCCGGCAGGCGGCGTCCACAGCCGACTGCTCCATGGCAATGTGCAAAATGCGCTCGTTGGTAAAATTCACGGCAGACCCGCCCCCTTTGCCTTCCATTGTACCACAAGCCTGCCATTTTGGCAAACCAAAAGCGGCGGCGAGGATTCCCTTCCCCGCCGCCGCCGGCGTTTTTGGCGCGTCACGTTGGCCGTCGCTTGCGCGTTAAGGCCGGTTGTTGTTATTATTGTTGTTGTTGTTAAAGTATTCTTCAAACTGCTCAAAGGGGTTCTCGGGCAGGTCGTTGCCCTCGCTTTCGTCTTCCTGCTCTTCGTCGGCCGACTTGGTGGTGTAGCTGCTCGACCCCTTATCTTCCGCCAGCGCTATGGTCAGGGTCTCGCTCTGCTTCGTTTCGGCGTGGTAAATCGTCAGAGTGACCTTGTCGCCGGCGGAGCAGGACTCTATCACGTCCAGCACGGTGGTAGAAAGGGTGATTTTGTCGCCGTTGATGTGGGTGATAATATCGCCCTCTTTTACCCCCTTACCGGTTAGGTCGCTGTCGCTCGAAATGGAGCGGATATACAGTCCCGTGGGGGTGCCGTTTACCTCGGCGGCTACGGTGCCGATTTCACTGTAGGTAATGCCGATTTTGGCCCGCCCTACCACGCGGCCGTTCTGCTGCAAATTTTTCACCACGGCGAGCGCCCGCTCCGCCGGAATGGCGAAGCCCATGCCCTCTACTTCTTCGGTGGCGATTTTGGCGGAGGTCACCCCCACCACCTGCCCGGCCAAATTCACCAGCGCGCCGCCCGAATTGCCGGGGTTAATGGCGGCGGTGGTTTGAATATATTTTTCGCTGTAGCCGCCGCTCGAGAGCGAGACCCGCCGGTCTACCGCCGACACAATGCCGTTGGAGACGGTGTCGGCGTAGCCGTAAGACTGCCCGATGGCCAGCACGCTTTCGCCTACCGCCAGCGGTTCGGTAGAAAAGGTGGCGGCGGTGAGGTTTTTGGGATTTTCAATTTTTAAAATGGCGATGTCGCTGCGCTGGTCGCCCGAAACGAAGGAGGCCTGAAACTCCCGCCCGTCGTTTAAGGTAATGAGAAAGCGGGCGTTCGGCACCGACTCGTAAATGTGGTCGTTGGTGAGCACGTAGCCGCCGGCGGCGTCCATAATAATGCCAGAGGCGTAGGCCCCGCCCTCGCCCTCTTTGGAGTAAACGGTAATGTTGACAATGCTTTTGGCGGTGGACTGCACAATTTCTTCGTAAGAATAGGCCGTTTCGCCCTTTTGGCCGGTGGTGACGTCAAACGACGAGGTGCCGCCGACGTTATTATCGTCCGGCTCGGCCTCATTTTCGTTTTGGGTTACCGGGGGGCGATTGTTGTTGCCGCTGCCGCCGCCGTTTCCACGACCGGCCAAATAGCCAACCGAAATGCCGCCAATGAGCAGCAGCACAGCTGCGAGCAACCCGGCGAACAGCCGCAGCCCGCGTTTGCTTTGCCGGGCGTTTGCGGCAGGTGGCGGCGGGGTTTGCCCGGCGGGAGCAGCCGGTGTGGGCGGCGTAAAAGCGCCCTGCGGCACCGGCGGCGGGGGAATGGCGCCGGGGGTAACCGGCTGCTGGGGTGCGAACGGGTGCTGCGGTGCGGGAGAAACCGGCTGCTGCGGTGCGAACGGCTGCTGCGGCGGGGCAGGCGGTTGAGGTGCAACCGGCTGCTGGGGCACGAAAGGGGGTACCGGCGGTTCGGGGGGTTCTATCGGCTCCGGCGGTTCGGGGGGTTCCGCCGGAACAGGGGGTACCGGCGGCTGTTCGGGCGTTTGGGGTTCGGGAGAAACGGGAGGCTCGGGGGAAACAGGAGGCTCAGGAGAAACGGGAGAGCAAGAAGCTGGTTCGCGCATGAGAAAAACTCCTTTGTTCAGAGGGATTAGGATTCACTTTTCGGCCCGGCGGTCGGCGGCGGGGCAGCGGCGGCGGGCA
>CANQGN010000076.1 GCA_947623215.1 uncultured Clostridia bacterium | reverse complement strand
GCCCCACCACGGGGGCCAGCCGCTCGCCAAACAGCCCCCGCACGATGGCCTCTGCCATTACTTGCGGCTTGTTGGTTACCACCGCCAGCCGCACCCCGGCGGCAAGCAGCGCGTCCAGCGCCTCTACCATACCGGCATAGGGGGCGGTTTGCACTAAGTAATGGCTGCCGTAATAGGCAAGGTAGCGGCGGTACATTTGCTCAAACAGCGCCTCCTCTACCGGCGCCCCAAGGGCGCGGCGCAGCTGTACTTTGGCACCGTTGCCCACGTACTGCCGAAAGGCCTCTACCGGGCGGGAGGCAAAGCCAAACTCGCCCAGCACCGTGTTGGTGGCGGCCGCGAGGTCTGCCAGCGTGTTGCACAGGGTACCGTCTAAATCAAACAACATGGCTTTTACCGCCATGCGCTCTCCCCTCTCTTACTGCGTTTGCGGGCCTTTGCGCCAAACAAAAAGCCGCAGACCGTTCGCAAAGTCTGCGGGCTTTTGTAAAAGCGAAAAAACACCGGGCAAACGGGACATGCGAAAAAAAGCGAACGGCTTACTCGGCAAAGCCGGACTGCACCAGCTGCACCAAACCGTCTACGGCGGTTTCTTCATCCGGACCGTCGGCGATAATGTTAATGGTCGTGCCGCCTACAATGCCAAGCGAAAGCACGCCGAGCAGGCTTTTGGCGTTTACGCGGCGATCGTCGCGCTCCACCCAAATGGAGGACTTAAACTCGTTGGCCTTTTGAATAAAGAAGGTTGCCGGGCGGGCGTGAAGGCCGACTTTGTTTTGCACCATAACGTCTTTTACAAACATTCTTATATCTCCCCTATAGCAGCAGTAGAACGCGCCTATTTGGTGATTATTATAGCACAAAAAATCAAATCGTCAACGAAAATTCGACGAAACTTTTTCTTCTTGCACAAAGTTCTACTCTCCCGACAAACCCGCCGATTTTCACTTCTGATTCCTTGTGCATCTTACACAAAAATAAATTTTGTTTTTGTGCTCTTTCACCGAAGAGACGGGGGCGGTTCCCCCTCGCCGCCGGTCGCCAGCCAGTCTTTTTCCTCCGGCGACAGGTCGGCGCGGCAAAGCAATTCCGGCCGTTTTTTTAAGGTGCGCAGCAGCGACTGCCGCCGCCGCCAGCGGGCAATGTTGGCGTGGTGCCCCGAGAGCAGCACCTCCGGCACCGCCCGCCCCCGCCACACCTGCGGGCGGGAGTACTGGGGGTACTCCAGCAGGCCGTGAAAATGGCTTTCTTCGGTATAGCAGCTTTCGTCTGCCAGCACGCCGGGCACCATGCGGCAAACCACGTCTGCCAGCACCAGCGCCGGCAACTCGCCGCCGGTGAGCACATAGTCGCCAATAGAGATTTCCTCCGGCTGCAATTCTTCCAGCACCCGCTCGTCTACCCCCTCGTAGTAGCCGCACAGCAGCACCAGCCGGGGCAGCTTAGAAAGCTCATACGCCCGCTGCTGGGTTAGGGTTTTGCCCTGGGGGGACAAGTAAATAAGGTGGGGCGGCGCGGGGTGCATGGCGACCACCGCCTGGTAGCAGTCGTAAATGGGCTGAGCCTGCAGCACCATGCCCATGCCCCCGCCAAAGGGGGCGTCGTCTACCTGCATTTGGCGGTTTTGGGTATAGGGGCGAATGTTGTGGCAGGCGACGTCTAATATGCCCTTTTGCGCCGCGCGGCCCAAAATGCTCTCCCCCATTACCCGCTCGCAGAGCTCGGGAAACAGGGTTAAAAAATCAATGCGCGTCGTCATCGTCAAAAATTCCTTTCAGCGGAACCACCTTTACCAGCCCGGCAGCCACCTCTACCGTGCGCACCACGTCCGGAATGGCCGGCAGCAAATAGGCGCGGCCGTTTTGGGTGACCTCCCACACGTCGTTGGCGCCGGTTTTGGTTACGTCGGTCAGCTCGCCGAGCACTTCGCCCGTTTCGGCATGTTCTACCCGGCAGCCCAGCAAATCCGCCACTAAATACTGCCCCGGCGCGAGAGAGAGCTCGTCTCGGTTTAAATACACCACCCGGTCGCGCAATGCGGCGGCCTGCTCGGGGGCGTCTATCCCCCGGGCTTTTACGATTACCATGGTTTTGTGCACCCGCGCCCGCTCTACCGCCAGCGGCTGGCGGCCCTCCGGGTCTAAATAAAGCACCCGCAGCCGGGCAAGGTCGGCCGGGGCGTCGCACCAGGGCTGCACCCGCATTTCTCCCCGCACCCCGTGCAGGCCGGTTATCTTTCCGGTTTCAATATATTGCCGTATCATACGCCGCGTTCCTTTATTCCTGCCGTTTTTTACGGCCCATCAGCTCTTCTACCGCCTGCCGGGGGCCGGCGCCGCGGTAGCACACGTTGTAGCACTGGCGGGTAATGGGCATTTCTACCCCGTACCGCTCGGCCAGCGCATGGGCGGAGCGCACGGCAAAGTAGCCCTCTACCGTACCGACTACCCGCACCGCTTCCTCCGGCGGCAGGCCTTTGCCGATGAGCACCCCCGCCCGGTGATTGCGGGAGTAGACGCTGCCGCAGGTTACAATTAAATCCCCCACCCCGGCGAGGCCGTAAAAGGTTTCGCGGCGGGCGCCCAGCCGCTCGCCCAGCAGCACCATTTCGCTCAGCCCCCGGGTCATTAAAGCCGCCTTGCAGTTGTCGCCGGCGTTTAGGCCGTCGCAAATACCGGCGGCAAGGGCAATCACGTTTTTCAGCGCCCCGCCGTACTCTACCCCCACGGGGTCGGTGTTCACATACACCCGCAGCGAGGGCTGCATGAGCAAGTCCTGCACCGCCTCGGCGTCGGCCTGGGTTTTGCTGGCGCTTACAATAGAGGTTGGCAGCCCCCGGGCGACTTCTTCTGCATGGGTGGGACCGGAGAGCACCACCACCCGGCTGCCGGGCAGTTCAGAGAGCAATATTTCGCTCATGCGGCGGCCGGTTTCTTCTTCTATGCCTTTGGTGGCGCTAATCACCAGCCGACCGGCCGGCAGGTAATGGGCCAGCCGCCGGGCGGTTTGGCGCAAATATAAGCTCGGCACGGCAAACAGCACCACGTCTGCCGCCGCGGCCGTGGCGTCGCTCGTAGTAAAGGCCACCTGCGGTGGAATCATTACGTCCGGCAGCAGCCGACTGCTCTCGCGCCGGGTGCTCAGCTCGCGAATTTCTTCTTCAAAACACGACCACACCGTAACGGCGTGACCGGCGCGGGTGGCGGCAAGCGCCAACCCCAGTCCCCAGCCGCCGGCCCCGGCAACCCAAATTTTCGCCATGGTTTTTTCCCGCTCCTTTCTTCCCCTCCCCGGCAAGCGCGGGGGGAAAATAAGCAAACCCTACAAAAAAGCCGGCGCCATGCCAGTTGCCGCACGGCGCCGCGCTTGCAGGGTTGTCAGTCTAAAATTTCGCCCGTAAAGCCGGGGGTAATACCGGCGGCGTTGCACTCGTCGGTGTCGATATGCATGGCAAGGGCAAAGCTGTCGCTCACCCGCACCACCACGTCGCCAAACACGGTTTCGCGGCCGGTACCGGCGGCCTTTACGCGAACAATCTGCTTATTTTGCAGCCCGTACCGCTCGGCGTCGGCCGGGGTCATGTGAATGTGCCGCTTGGCGCAAATCACGCCGTGGTCCAGCTCTACCTCGCCCGCCGGGCCTACCAGCTTGCAGCCCATGGTGCCCTCGGTATCGCCCGACTCGCGCACCAGCGCCGTAACGCCAATCGAGCGGGCGTCGGTCAGCGAAAGCTCTACCTGCGTTTCACCCCGCACGGGGCCCAAAATAGAAACCCCCGCCAGCTCGCGCTTGGGGCCTACCACCGTTACCCGCTCGGCGCAGGCGTACTGCCCGGGCTGCGATAAATCCTTTTTGGGGGTGAGGGTATACCCCTTGCCAAACAGCGTTTCCAAATCTGCCTGCGACACGTGCACGTGCCGCGCAGAGGTTTCAATCAATACCGGTTTTGCCATTTTACATTCAGCTCCTTATCCTTATTCCCGGCGGCCTATGACCGCTTTTGTTTATACTACCAGATTTTGCGCCGGTTTGCAAGGGGGTAGGGCGGTAGTTTTGCATTTTCCGGCAAAGGAAAGCCCAAAACCGGCCAATCCCCCCGGCCGCTTTGCCCCTTTGGCGGGGCGGGGGCGTAAAAAAAGGCGTTTTTTGCTCTTGACAAACGGGCGGGCGGGTGCTATACTGCTTACAAATGCAGAGATGAGGGAAAAGCACGTTTCTCCGGCTTGTCAGAGAATCGGCGGTTGGTGTGAGCCGATGGAAGGGTCTTGTGCGAGCTCCCCTCGGAGCAGTCGGGCTGAACGGGCGTCGCCGCCCCAGTAGGCAGACCGGGTTCTGCCCGTTATTGCAGCAAGTGATGATTTCGTCACGATGAGGGGTCGCTTCGGCGGCAAAAAGAGTGGTACCGCAAGATTTTTATGCAAATAAAAATCCTGTCTCTTTGCAAAGCAAGGGGCAGGGTTCTTTTTTTCCCTGCCAAACAGAAAGGATTTGACGGAATGCTGACGTTGGACAAGGTTTTTGAGGCCGCCGTGGTGCTCAAAGACATCGTGCGCGAAACGCCGCTGGTGCACACCCAAAACATCGCGCCGGGGTGCGATTTGTTTTTAAAGCCGGAAAACCTGCAAAACACCGGTTCCTTTAAGCTGCGGGGTTCGGGCTACAAAATCGCCACCCTGTCGGAGGAAGAAAAAAGCCGGGGGGTCATTGCCTGCTCGGCCGGCAACCACGCGCAGGGGGTGGCGCTGGCCGCCGCCAAATGCGGCATTTCTTCCCTGATTTGCCTGCCGGACAGCGCGCCCATTTCTAAAGTAGAGGCCACCAAACGCTACGGCGCGCAGGTTTGTCTGGTCAACGGCTGTTACGACGACGCCTATGAAAAAGCGCTGGCGCTGCAAGCCGAGCAGGGCTACACCTTTGTGCACCCGTTTGACGATGAAAACGTGATTGCCGGGCAGGGCACCATTGCGCTGGAAATTACCAAAGAGTTAGACGATATAGACGCCGTGCTGGTGCCGGTGGGAGGCGGCGGCCTGATTGCCGGCATTGCCTACACCTTAAAGTCCATTCGCCCCTCCATAAAAGTATACGGCGTGCAGGCGGCGGGCGCCCCCAGCATGGTGCAGTCGGTGCAAAAGGGCGAAATTCAGTGCTTAGACTCGGTTTCTACCATTGCAGACGGCATTGCGGTCAAAAAGCCCGGCGCCAACACCTTTGAGCTGGTCAGCCGGTATGTAGACGATATGGCGCTGGTAACCGAAGACGAAATTGCTTCCGCCATTTTGGCTTTAATAGAAACCCAAAAAATGATTGCCGAGGGGGCGGGGGCGGTCTCGGTTGCCGCCGCCATGTTTGAAAAATTCCCCCTTGCCGGCAAGCGGGTGGTCAGTCTGGTCTCGGGCGGCAATATAGACGTGACCATACTCTCCCGCGTGATTGAGCGGGGGCTGATGAAATCCGGCCGCCAGAGCAGCCTGCTTATTGAGCTTATTGACAAGCCCGGCCAGTTAAAAGACGTTTCTCGCATTATTGCCGACTGCGGCGGCAACGTCACCAGCGTGCACCACGAGCGGGCGGGCGATACCGAAAGCGTAAACGGCTGCTACCTGCGCATTGCTATGGAAACCCGCAACTACGAACACGTACAGGAGATTGTGCAGGCCTTGCAGGCAGAAGGCTTTAAAATTGTACAGCAACCGTGAAAGGAGCAAACGATATGAAAACCATTTACACCGAAAACGCACCCCAGGCCATTGGCCCCTATTCGCAGGCGGTAGCGGTGGGCGGGCTGGTGTTTACCTCCGGCCAGATTGCCATTAATCCGAAAAGCGGGCAGGTAGAAGCCGCCACCATAGAAGAACAAACCCACCAGGTTTGCCAAAACCTTGCGGCGGTGCTGACCGCCGCCGGCAGCAGCCTGGGGCGGGTAGTCAAAACCGTTTGCTTTTTGCAGGATATGAACGACTTTGCCGCCTTTAACGAGGTCTACGGCAGCTACTTTACCGGCAAGCCCGCCCGCTCTTGCGTGGCGGTAAAGGCCCTGCCCAAGGGCGTGCTGGTAGAGGTAGAGGCCATAGCCCAAACAGAAGAAGGAGGAACCGCCCAATGATGGACGCGACGAAATACCAAATCGGCTACTACCCCGCCCCGGCGGGCTATACCGACTGGGTAAAGAAAGACTACATTGACCACCCGCCGCTGTGGTGCAGCGTAGACATGCGCGACGGCAACCAGAGTCTGGTCATCCCCATGGACTTGCAGGAAAAGCTGGAATTTTACGACATGCTGCTGCAAGTGGGCTTTAAAGAAATAGAAGTAGGCTTTCCCGCGGCCTCTGACACCGAATACGAATTTTTGCGCAAGCTGATAGACGAAAATCGCATTCCGGCGGACGTAACGGTGCAGGTGCTCACCCAGTGCCGCGAGCATATTATTCGCAAAACCTTTGAGGCCTGCAAGGGGGCCCCCAGCGCCATTATTCACTTTTACAATTCGGTGAGCGTGGCCCAGCGCGAGCAGGTCTTCCGCAAATCCAAAGAAGAAATTAAACAAATCGCGGTAGACGGCGCGAAATTGGTGAAGCAGTTGGCGGCGGAGTACGAGGGCAACTTCCGCTTTGAATATTCGCCGGAGAGCTTTACCGGCACCGAACCCGACTACGCGCTGGAGGTTTGCAACGCCGTGCTGGACGTTCTTCAGCCCGGGCCGGACAATAACGTGATTATTAACCTGCCGGTGACGGTAGAAATGAGCTTGCCCCACGTGTATGCCAGCCAGGTGGAGTATCTTTCTAAAAATCTGAAATACCGCGAGCACGTTACCCTTTCGGT
>CANQGN010000075.1 GCA_947623215.1 uncultured Clostridia bacterium | reverse complement strand
CGAACAGGTGATGGAACATTTTACCAATCCCCGCAACGTGGGCGAAATTCCCGATGCCGACGGCGTGGGCGAAGTGGGCAACGCCAAGTGCGGCGACATTATGAAAATGTATATTAAAGTGGCCGACGGCGTGATTACCGACGTAAAGTTTAAAACCTACGGCTGCGGCTCGGCCATAGCCACCAGCTCCATTGCCACCGAAATGATAAAGGGCAAGCCCATTGCGGAAGCCCTTACCCTCTCAAACCAGGCGGTGGTAGAAGCGCTGGGCGGCCTGCCGGCCCACAAAATTCACTGCTCGGTGTTGGCAGAGCAGTCGATTAAAGCCGCCATTGCCGACTATTACCGGCGGCAGGGAGTCGACCCCACCCCCATTGTGGGCGATTTGTCAGAATGCGGCAATTGCGCCGACGGCAGCTGCTGCACCCGCTGACCGCTCCCAAAACCCAACCAAAATCAAACCGCCCCGCCTTGCTCCCGAATTGCCGGGAAAAGGCGGGGCGGTTTTGCGTATGATAAACGCGTTTTTACAGTTTTTCTTTGCCCACGGCGGCCCGCAAAATCAGCAGGGCGTCGGCGGCGTTCAGGGCGCCGTCGCCGTTCGCGTCCCCCGCCAGCCGCTGCCGCTCGGTCAGCGTGGCTTTGCCCACCGCGCAGCGCAGCACCAGCAGAGCGTCGGTGGCGTTTACCTTGCCGTCGTCGTTCACGTCGCCCGCCCGGTAGTTTGCCACGGTTATTACCGCGCGGGCTGTCAATCCACCGGCGGTGGTGGCGGTTATCACCGCCTGCCCGGGGGCAAGGCAGCTTACCACGCCGCATTCGTTTACCGTTGCGACCGCTTCGTTGTCGCTTTGCCAAGTCACCATTTTGTTCAGGGCGTCCGCCGGGGTAAGGGCGGCCCGCAGCCGAAAGCTGCCGCCCACCGCCGCCGTGCGGGCGGTTTGGCTTAGGGTAATGCCGGTGGGGTTGTTTTCCTCCCCCAGCGGCAGGGCCCGCTCGTACACGCTGCGGTAAACGTAGTCGGTCGTTTGGCCGGTGGTCGTGTTTTGCACGTTCCCTATGGTAATCTCATACACCCGGCCGGGGGTCAGGGCAATGGAATCGTCATAATACGACACCATGGTGGCGTCGGTTATGGTAAACTGGTGGTGGTCGGTGGTCTCGTCCTGCGGGGTAAAGCGCCAGCATTCCCCCGTATTCAGGCAGCGCAGGGTTACGGTGGTTTGGGGGGTGGTTTGGTAGCCGCTGTAAAACAGCCCGCTGTAAATCGTGCGGCTGCCCGCCCCCGCCTCTGCCAGCATAACGCCTTTGGAAGGCCAGCCCACAAATTCCGCCTCGCTCGGCTGGTAACCCGCCGTTTTGTGCACCCCCTGAATGCCAAAGGAAAGCTGGTTTTGCACCTCGGTAGAACCAAAGCCCGCCTCTGCCCAGGTGGGGTTCAGCAAATTATACCGGTGGCCGAAGTAATAAGGGTCGCCGTAAGAATCGTTTAAGGCGTTTAAAATGGACGAGAGCACATCGCCATAATAGAGGTTCTCCCCCATGCCGTTTTGGGCCAGCGCGTAGTCTTCGTCGCTCATGCCCGTCGGCTGCGGGGGGAAGTGGGGGCTGGGGTTGTCAATATGATTCACCGCCAGGTAGTGGGTCAGGGCGGCCTTCATTTGGCAGCCCCGGCAAAGGGAGTCAGAAAGGGTAAGGGTAGGCAGCCCCGCCCCCGCCCGAATGGCGTTAAGCAGCCCCAGCGCCCCTTTTAGCTTGCCGGGGGCAATGACCCCCGGGGTAAGGGGCAGGCGGTCTTCGCCCGGGTGCTGTAAAAAATACTCCTCTTCGCCGTTCCAGTCTGCCACGCTTTGGCGGTAAAGGGCGCGGGCTTGCTCTAACAGCGCTTCTTCCTCTGGCGTGTAGTCTACCGGCGCGACCGTTTCAAAAAACGCGGGGCTTAAAAAGCCCACCAGCATACGGTTTTGCGCCGACAGCACAAACACCGGGTAAAAGCCGCCGGGGGCGGTGTAATGAACAGCGAACTGGGCAAACAGCAGGGGGTTCGGCCGGGTGCGGTAGCCGCTGTATAAGCTGGACTGTATAAGCGAAAAGGAGGTGCTCAGCCCGTTGTCCCGGCAATGCTGGTACAAGTCGCCGCCGTTGTCCATCAGCTGTTGATTTACCAGCACGGCGCGGGGGTCAAAGGTTACCGGGGTGTTGGCGCCGTGCAGGGCGCTGGCGGCGTTCCACATTTCCGCCGCGTGGCGGCAAAGGTTCACGTTCAGCTCCGGCTCCCGCTCGTAGCGCAGGCCGTCCCAGTCGGGCAGGCGGCTTTCTACATACCCCATGTAGCCAAACAGCCGGTCGTCGTCATAATCGGTGGCATATATGCCCTCGTAGCCGCCCTGCACCACGTCCCCCGCCCGCAGGCCGGGGGCGGTAAAGTCTTTTGCCACCGTGCCGTAAGAGACCAGCTGCCCGGCGGCGTTGGTTTCTACAAACAAAAAGTCGCGGTAATTTTCGCCGTAAAAGGTACAGGCCGACCCGCCAAACTGCGAAGGAGTGGTAAGCTTCGGCTGCCCGAACAGCCGGGTGAGCTGCGGCAGGGTGGCGCTCGCCGTAATAGCTTTACCTGAAAGGGTAAGCAACGCTTCTTCTGCCGCCGCAGCCGGCAGGCAGGGGAAAACAAGCAAACAAAGGGCAAGCAGGGTACTAACCGCACGTTTCATGTTTTTTCGGCTCCTTTATGGAAAAGTTTTTCCGCCAGCGCGTCGTTCACGACCGGTATGCCAAACTGCTTCGCCCAGCGAAGCCCCTGCTCTACCAGCGCGGTATTGCATAGCACGTCAGGGCGGTGGGCGTCCCACCCAACGACCCCGCTAAGGCCGTACTCGGCCGCCAGCCGCCAAAAGCGCTCGGTGGGGTAGTGGCGGCCCTCCATTAACCCCAGCAGGTTGATTTCTACCGGCAGGCCTAAATCCCGGCAGGTTTGGCATAAGGGCCCCATGACTTCCTGATACACGTCGTCCGGCCCCGTAAAGTGGAACATATCCGGGTGGGCCAGGTACAAAAACGCGCCGGTTGAAAGCCCCTCTGCCACCTGCGCGGCATACTGCCGCAGCAGCGTTTCGTCCGCCGTGGGGCGGCCGGTCATGGGGGCGCCGATTTCGTTAAAAAGCGCGTGCTGCCCCAGCAGCAGGTAGTCGGGCTGAACCGGCCGCAGCAGCTCTAAGAGCGCCGGAAAATAGGCCGGGTAATACTCGCACTCCAGCCCGATGAGAATGTGCAAATCCGCCCGGTACTCCTTTTGCAGCGCCCGCAGGGTGGCGGCGTATTCCTGCACTTCCTCTACCTCCATGCGAAAGCCGGAGCGATAGTCGCCCGGAAAGGGCATGGGGGTATGGTCCGAAAAACCCAGCACTTGCAGCCCGCCCGCAATGGCGGCTTCTATGTAGGCCCGCTCCTCCCCCACCGCGTGGTGGCAGCGGGGGGTATGGGTGTGAAAATTTGCCCGCAGGGGGGCGCGGGAGTCGCCTTTCTGCTCCATTCCTTACTCCTTCTCCAGCGTTTGCACCAGCGCGTTTAACCACTCGCCGGTTATTTGCTCCGCCTCGCCCGCGTCTACCGCGGCGGCAAGGGCGGGGTCAACCGGCAGGCGGCAAACGGTGCCAATGCCGTAAGTTTTGGCAAGCGCCTCGGCGCTGCTTTCGCCAAACACGGGGTGGCGCTCGCCGCAGGAGGGGCAGGCAAAGTAAGAGTAATTTTCAACCAGCCCCAGCACCGGCACCTGCATAGCCTCCGCCATGCGCACCGCCTTACCCACTATCATAGATACCAGCGACTGGGGAGAAGTAACCACCACCGCGCCGGTTACCGGCAGGCTTTGGAACACGGTTAAGGGCACGTCGCCCGTGCCGGGCGGGCAGTCAACGAACAAATAGTCCAGCTTGCCCCAGTGCACGTCTGTCCAAAACTGGCGCACCGTACCGGCAATAATGGGCCCCCGCCAAACCACGGGGTCGGTTTCGTTTTCCAGCAGCATGTTGAGCGACATTACCGCAATGCCGCCGGGGGTTTTGGCGGGCAGCAGGCCGGTTTCGTCTGCCGTGGCCCGCTCGTGAATGCCAAAGCATTTCGGAATAGAGGGGCCGGTTACGTCGGCGTCTAATATGCCGACGGCCTTGCCCTGCCGGGCGGCCTGCGCGGCCAGCAGGGCGGTAACGGTGGACTTACCCACGCCCCCCTTGCCGCTGATAACGGCAATGATTTTTTTCACTTCTACGTCTGGCAGCGGCTGGGCCAGCAGGCTTTGGGGTTCGCTCCGCTCGCTGCAATTTTCGCCGCAGGTTTCACAGTTGTGGGTGCACTCGCTCATGGTAAGGTCCTCCTTAGCGGTCTTTAAACTTGTTGCTGCGCACGGGGTGGCGCAGCTTGCGCAGCGCCTTGGCCTCTATTTGGCGAATGCGCTCGCGGGTTACGTCAAATTGCAGCCCCACTTCCTCCAGCGTGTGGCAGCGGCCGTCGCGCAGGCCAAAGCGCAGCCGCACCACCTCTTCTTCGCGGGCGGTGAGGGTTTTGAGCACCGAATCAATGTCTTCGTTAGTGATTTTTTTCATGGCCGATTCGTCCGGCGCGGTGGCCTCTTCATCGCGAATAAAGTCTACCAGGCGGCTGTCTTCCTCCGGGCCGATGGGCGTTTCCATAGAAACCGGCTCCTGCGCCACCCGCATAATTTCGCGCACGCGGTCTACGCTCAGCCCCATGCACTCGGCCAGCTGTTCTTCGCTGGGGTCGTAGCCGTTCTCGTGCAGCAGCTGACTGTGCACCTTTTTTAAGCGGTTAATGGTCTCTACCATGTGCACGGGAATGCGGATGGTGCGTGCCTGGTCGGCAATGGCGCGGGTAATGGCCTGGCGAATCCACCAGGTGGCGTAGGTAGAAAATTTAAAGCCCTTGGTATGGTCAAATTTTTCTACCGCTTTAATTAAGCCTACGTTGCCCTCCTGAATTAAATCCAAAAAGTGCATCCCCCGCCCTACGTACCGCTTGGCAATGCTCACCACCAGCCGCAAATTGGCCTCCGTTAAGCGTTTTTTGGCCTTGGCGTCGCCGTCCGCAATGCGAATGGCCAGTTCAATTTCTTCTTCTGCGGTCAGCAGCGGCACCCGGCCGATTTCTTTTAAATACATCTTCACCGGGTCGTCAAGGGCAATGCCCTCCATATTCATGGTGCTGTCAAAATCCTCGGTGGGGATTTCTTCTACCGCCAGTTCTTCGGCCGTCGGATCCAGAAAATCCAGCTCCAGCAGCGGAACCTCCGCCTCGTCGCCGTCGGCCAGCGGGTCTAAATCGTCCAGCTCCGCCAGCGGGTCGTCTTCCGGCTCTTCCGGCAGGGCGCTGCCCGCCGCCGGCATTTGCAGCTCGTCTTTTTCCCGCTGCTGCTCTTGCAGCTGCTCTTGTTCCTTTTCTTTTTCTTTTGCGTTCTGACTCATCATTCGGCCACTCCCTTGTTTTTGTTTTTTGCCAGTTCCTGCATTTTATGTATAAACGCTTCGTCGCTGTCTTCTGAAGACTGCCGAAGGCTTTGCCGCAGTGCTTCTTCCTGCATCACCCGAAAGCAAAGGCCGCATTCTTCCAGCGTGTTGGCGCGTTTTTCGCCCAGACTAATCAGCCGCACCAGGCGACCCATTTCTTCCCCCGTAAAGCGGTCGCCCGCCAGGGTTAAGTCCATGCTCAGGCCCTCGTCTGCCCGGCGCAGCAGCTCTTCATACACCTTGCGGTGAAAGGCGGTTACAAAGTGTTCCGGCTTTACCTTGGTGCGAACAGTCGCCAAAAAGTCGGGGTTGCGGGCCACCACCGCAAGCAGACCCTCCTCTGCATTAGCCGCCCGGCCCTGCCGCAGCCGCTCGGGCTCTACCGCGTCCTGTCGCGGGGGGGCGGCGGCCCGCCGGGCCTCTTGCCGCAGCGCCTGCTGCTGCCGCTGTTTGCCCCGGGCGGCCACCGCCGCCAGCACCGCCGCTTTTGAAACGCCGCACTGCCCGGCCACCCGCCCGGCGTAGACGTCCGCCTCTACGGGGGAGGCAAGGGCGGCTATCACCTCCGCCGCCCGCTCTAAATAGGCCACCCGCCCGGCGTCAGAATCCAGCGGCAGACCCTCGCTCGCCCGAAACAGCCGGTACTCGGTAGCGCTTACCGCCTTTTCGGCCAGCGCCCGAAAGCGGGCGGGGCCGTCGCTGCCGTTTTTTTGCAAAAATTCGTCCGGGTCTTTGGCCACGGCCTGCGGCAGGCGCAGCACTTTCACCGCCAGCCCGGTTTTGGCCAGCAGCGCCAGCGCCCGGTCGGTGGCCTTGGCCCCCGCGCCGTCGGCGTCAAAAGTCAACACCAGCTCTTTGGTATAGCGCGAAAGCAAATAGGCCTGCTGCTCGGTAAAAGCGGTGCCCAGCGGCGCCACGGCGTTTTGAAAGCCCGCCTGGTGCAGGGCAATCACGTCCATATATCCTTCGCACAGCAGCAGCCGGTCGCCGCCGAATTTTTTGGCAAAGTTCAGGGCGTATACGTTGTGGCTTTTTTTAAAAACCGGCGTGTCGGCGGTGTTGATGTACTTGGCGCCGTCGCCCTCGCCCATGCGCCGCCCGCCAAAGCCGATCACGTTGCCCTGCACGTCTAAAATGGGGAACATGGCCCGGTCGCGAAAGCGGTCGTACACCCCCCGGCGGCCGGGGGCGGCCACCCCGGCGGCCACCAGCTGCTCTTCGGTAAAGCCATGCCCCCGCAGGTGGGTGACCAGCCCCTCCCACCCCGGCGGCGCATAGCCCAGGCCAAAGTGCACCAGCGTGGCGTCGCTAAGCCCACGAGAGCGAAAATAGTCGTAGGCCGCGCGACCCTCCGCCCCCCGCAGCGCGGCGTGATAATACCGCGCCGCCTCGCGGTTGACGGCAAGCAGGGCGCGCTTTTGGC
>CANQGN010000074.1 GCA_947623215.1 uncultured Clostridia bacterium | reverse complement strand
GGTGCAGATGGCGCTTTACCGCTCGATTCGTGGGCTGGAAAAGGTAGAGCTCACCCGCCCCGCCTACGCCATAGAGTACGACTGTATGGACCCGCTGGCCCTTACCCCCGCGCTGGAATGCAAGGCCCTGCCGGGGCTTTTTGGCGCGGGGCAGTTTAACGGTTCCTCCGGCTATGAAGAGGCGGCCGCGCAGGGGCTGGTGGCGGGTATCAACGCCGCCCGGCAGGTGCAGGGGCTGCCGCCCTATTTGCCGCTGCGCTCGGAATCCTACATCGGCACGCTGATAGACGATTTGGTAACCAAAGGCTGCACCGACCCCTACCGCATGATGACCTCTCGCTCTGAATACCGCCTGGTGCTGCGGCAAGACAATGCCGAGCAGCGCTTAATGCCTGCCGGGGCGTCGCTGGGGCTGGTGCCGCCGGAGCGGTATGAGCGATTTTGCAGGTTAGAGGCGCAAAAAGAAGCCGAGCTTCACCGCACGGAGCAGACCATATTGCCCCCCACCCGGGCACTGTGCGACCTGCTCACCGCCGCCGGTACCGCGCCGGTGGTAACCGGCGTGCGGCTGAGCGACCTGCTGCGCCGCCCGCAGGTAAATTACGACCTGCTGGCCCCGGTAGACCGCGACCGCCCGGCGCTGCCCCGCACGGTGACGGAGCAGGTAGAAATAGAGCTGAAATACGCCGGGTACATTCGCCGCCAGCAGGCGCAGATAGAAGAGCAAAAACGGCTGGAAAACCGCCGCATTCCGCCGGATTTTGACTACACGGCCACCGGCGGCCTGCGGCTGGAAGCGGTAGAAAAATTACAGCGGGTGCGGCCGGTGAGCATTGGGCAGGCGGCGCGGATTTCCGGCGTGACCCCGGCGGATATTTCGGTGCTGCTAATCGCACTGGAAAAACGCCGCCGCGAGGAGCAGCCAGCGAGCCCATCCGGCGAATCAAAATCATAAAAAAACCGCCCGTGGGCTTGCAGTGTTGGCAAGCGTGCGGGCGGTTTTCGTTTTGCCTTTAACCCCGGCGAAAGGCGTAGCAGGTGCGGCTGGTAAAGAGCTCGCCCGCTTTAACAAAGCAGCTGGGGTAGGCCGGGTGGTTGGGGGAGTCGGGGAAAAACTGGGTCTCTAAGCACAAGGCGGCGTGGCGGCAAAGCGGCTGGCCGCCCCGGCCGGTTGGTTCGTTCAGCTGGTTGCCGGTGTACACCTGCAAGCCCGGCAAATCGGTAGAGCAGGCAAGGGTAATGCCGGTAGCGGGGCAGGTCGCCTCTGCCACCGCCTTGCGGTAGCCCCGGCTTTGCCCCAGCACGTAGTTGTGGTCTATGCCGCCTGCCAGCGCCAGCTGGGGGTGGTGCGCCGCCAGCGCCTTGCCGATTGCTTTGGGGGCGGTAAAGTCAAAGGGGGTACCCGCCACCGGTTGCGGGTCGCTTAAGGGCAGCAGGGCGTCGTTTACCGGCAGGTAGTGGGTGGCGGCGAGTTTTAAGGTCATATCATTGACGCCCGCCCCGCCTAAAGTAAAGTAGGCGTGGTTGGTAAAATTCATCACCGTGTCGCGGTCGCAGCGGGCCTCGTACCGCAGCGTTACGGCCGCCGGGTCGGCGCTCACCCGCAGGGTCAGGGTAAAGTCCAGCGCCCCGGGGAAGCCGCCCTCTAAATGGGGGGAGTGGAGCGACAACGCCACCGAGCAATCGTCTACCACCCGCCCGCGAAAGAGTCGGGTGTTAAACCCGGCGGGGCCGCCGTGCAGGGTGTTGCCGTTCTCGTTGGGCACAAGGCGGCAGACTTCGCCCCCAAGGGGAAAGGCCGCGCCGCCAATGCGGTTGGCGTACCGGCCAATGGTCGCCCCCTGAAAGGAGCCGCCGTTTACATACCCCTGCAAATCGTCGTACCCCAGCAGGCACTCTACCCCGTCAAAAACGAGCGATTGCAGCGTGGCGCCGTATTCCAGCACCCGCAGCGAAAGCGCCCCGGCCGAAAGCGTAAAGGCCTGCACCGGCTGCGAGCGGTAGGTGCCAAACAGTTCGGTATTTACCATATCTACCCCTCCCGATGAAAATTTTTTTATTTTTTTTGCCGTCAGGCGTCGGCCTTTTGGGCCAGCGCCCGGCGAATGGCAATGGACAGCTGGTCGGCACAGGAGGTCGCCTTGCCCCCGCAGCGGTTGCCCGCCAGCTTTTGGGCAATTTCGTCGGCCGGGCAGCCCTCTACCAGCTTGCCAATGGCCTTTAAGTTGCCGTTGCAGCCGCCGGTAAAGCGCACGTTGGCCAGCCGGTTGTCGTCTTCTATGTCAAATTCTATGGCCTGCGAGCAGACCCCCTGGGTGCGGTAACAAACGTGCATGGTAAGGTACCAGTCCTTTCTTTTTTAAATATCGTCCGGAATATGCTCGGGCGGCAGCTCCAGCAGCTCCGGGTGTTTAATGTATTTGCGGAAGAGCTTAATGGCCGAGGCGTAGTAGTAGCCGTCGCAAATGCGTTCGTCCAGCACAAAGCGGAAGTGCAGCACCCGCCGCTGGCCCAGCGTGCCGTCGCCCTTTACGTAGGGTTCGGTCATTTTTTTGCCGAGCGCCAAAAAGCAGGAGGTGGTGCCGAATTCATATAAATGATGAAAAATGGAGTCGATGCCAAGCGAGCCCACGTCGGTAACGTAGGCGCTGGAGTGAAAGGGGCTGGCGCGGTAAATGAGCTTGGGCATAAGGCCGATTTTGTCTAAATTGCGAATGACAAACACCACAAAGCTCTTTAAAAAGGTGGGAATATGCGCCACCGCGCGGTTGACAATGTCGGTCTGGTTGTTGGCCTTGGTTTCTTCGTTGATGGCTTCCTGCAAGGCGGTTTCAAATTTTTCCGCCACCTCTTTCAGCGTGTCGGTAGGCAAAAAGACCGGCAGAATTTCCGTTTCTTCACCGTCTTCAGTAAGCGACCGCTTCACCGACATGGAAAACCGCAGGTTGTTGTGGGCGTAAATCTTTTTACCGGCCACAAAGCGGTTTAAGCGGGGGCGCAGGGTAAAAATGCGCACCATGGCGGCCAGCACCACGTGCATCAGCCGCAAATTGGGCATATCGCCTGCCCGCTTGCGGCGCACGTACCGTTCCAGCTCGGCAATGTTTACCGTTTCTTCAAAAAAGATTTGGCTGTCGGTGCGCGAGCGCATAATGTTGGGAATAATCCAAAACGGCAAATCGAGCTTTCGCACCCGGTAACCGTCGTACCGGTCGCCGAGGCGGCGACGGCGCTTTTTGGGCTGGGGGAGCGCGGCGGGGACGGGCGGCCGGGCTTCCTCGGCCTTCACGGTCGGTTTCGTCATGGCAAGTCCTCCAAAAATCTCTATATCTATGTTCCAGTATACACGAAATGCGGCGTAAAAACAAGGTTTTTATGCAAAAAAACAGGCAACAAAAAACAGGCAACAAAAAACAGGCAACCCCTCTGCCGCGCAGGGCAAAGGGGTTGCCTGAAAGGCTGCTGGGGGAGGGGGTGCCGCCCCCGGCAGAGCGCGTCGCTTAAGCCTCTTTTTGTTTGGCAAAGCATTCGCTGCAGTAGACCGGGCGATCCTCCCGCGGTTGGAAGGGAACCTTGGCCTCGCCGCCGCAGGCAGCGCAGGTCGCTACAAACCACTCGCGTTCGCCTCTGGCGGCGTTTTTGCGGGCGTCGCGGCAGGCCTTGCAGCGCTGGGGTTCGTTTACGAAGCCCTTTTCTGCATAAAACTCCTGTTCGCCGGCCGTAAAAACGAATTCCGAGCCGCACTCTTTGCAAGTAAGAGTTTTGTCTTCAAACATGTCCTTTTACCTCGCTTGAAAAATGTTTTTGCCCTCGGACGGACTCGCACCGTCATCTTGGAAACCCAACGCTCTACATGGTTTAAGCTACTAAGAGCAGATTTAATAAAAGAAAATAAGAACACCTACGCCCCGTGGCGGCGTATTTTGCCGCGCACACGGCACAGGGCGTTATCCACCGCTTTTGTGGAAATTTGCAGCCGGGCGGCAATGGCATCGTAATCGCACCCGCCAAGGTAAAGAAAGAACACCCGACGCTCCAGCGGCGAAAGCTCGCGCGGCAAGCGGCGCAGCAGCTGCTCCAGCGCGTCGCGGTTGGTTACAATAGCCTCCGGGTCGTCGCCGGTTTCATCAGCCAGCGCTTCGTCTGCCAGCGGCACGCGGGTAGAAGAGGGGATTTGCCGGGCGGCCAACGAGGCCCGCACTACGGAAATCACGGCGCGGTCAATGCAAAGCAACGCAAAGGTGTGAAAAGAGGCGCCGCGTTTCTCGTCATACCGGGCAACGGCGTTTAACAGGCCAATCATGCCCTCCTGCGCCAAATCTTCCGGTTCCAGCTCGCCGCCGGCATAGCCCGAAACCCGCGCTTTTACCACCGGCAGGTACCGGCTGAGCAGGGCGGTTAAAGCGGCTTCGTTTTGGCCTTTGGCCGCCGCCGCCAGCTCTTCGTCTGTCGGCGCCGGGGCGCCGCCGGGTTGCTTCATGTTGCCCCGCACCCTTCCTTTGGTTCACCACTATCATACAACTTTTGGAGTCAAAAGTCAACGATTTTTTAAAATTTTATAATTTTGCACTAATGGCAGATTGGCTTTTGGTGCAAACAATACAAAAATAGTGCCAATTCGACTTTGCGTAAGAGAGGTTAAAGAAAATAAAACCGCCGGCCGCAACCCGAAGCCGCAGCCGGCGGAAAAAATCCGGGTCTCGTTAATCCCAAAGAGAAAGGGGGTAAAGCCCGCCGCGCACCAAATTGCGAATGGCGTTGGCCACCGGTTCGCGGTCCTCCGGGTAGGTTACGCCGTACCAGCGGTCGTCCGTCGGGGCTACGGTTACCTCGCAGTAGCCCGCCCGCAGCAGCACTTCCACCTCTTCCGGCAGCAAATATTCGCGCTTTAAGGGGTCGTCGGTTGGGGTGTTCATAAAGCGCACCATGCCCTCTTCTAATTTATCAAAAATATCGGGCGTAAAACCGAAAAAGTTCATAGACACCACCGAGTCGAGCGGCAGTTCTTCTATTTCGCCGTTTGGCAGGTGAGAGTGGGCGCAGTCGTTGCCGCGCTCAATCTTTTTGTGCTCCACTACCGAGAGCAGCTTGCCGTTTTGCACCTGGCAAACCCCGCGCGAAACCGAGCCGTTGTCGGTCAGGGTGTTTTTGAGCACGTAACCGGCCATAATGTACGAAACGCCGGTGCGGTCTTGTTTCATTAAATCGTCATACACCAGCTGAAAGGCCTTGGGGCCGTAGTAATCGTCGGCGTTAATCACGGCAAAGGGTTCGTGCACCACGTTGCGGCAGCACCAAATGGCGTGGCCGGTGCCCCAGGGCTTGGTGCGGCCGGGCAGGGGAGAGCACCCCGCCGGTAAATCCTCGGTGGTTTGAAAGGCATAGTCCACCGGAATGTGGCGGGCGACGGCGTCGCCGATTTCCTGCCGAAAAATTTCCAAATTCTCCGGCTTTATCAAAAAAACCACGTGGTCAAATCCGGCGCGTTTGGCGTCGTAAATGCTGTAATCAATGAGTTTTTCCTGATTAGGGCCCATTTTTTCCAGTTGCTTTAAACCACCGTAGCGGCTACCCATGCCGCCGGCCATAATCACAAGGGTTGCTTTTGCCATGAGGGTTCGCTCCTTTAGGTAAAGTAGGCTATATGCCGAGTCTTAGTATAGCATTTTGCACAAAGAAAGTCAAGGACTTTGTGCGGGTTACTATAAAAAAACACGGCTAAGCGGCCGGACGAGCGGTCGCAAATTTTCGTCAAATAAAAATTCGCCGAAGTTTTGCGGCGAAAGAAACAAAAAGCAAGCCCGTTTCGGTAAAGCCTACCGAAACGGGCGGCGCTTCGTTTTCGGATTTTTTTGCGAATTCTTGGATTTTTTGTTGGGATTACCGGCCTTGCGGCTTATTCTTCGTCGGCAGACTCCGCTTCGGCGGGTTGTTCCGCCGCTTCGTCGTCGGCCTCGTCGTCGCAATCACAGTCGCAATCGCAATCGTCGTAGTCGCAGTCACAGTAATCGTCCAGCAGTTCTTCGCAGGTCTGGGCCCGCAGGTAGCGGGTTACAAAGTAGGCCACAACGGCCGAAATGGCGGCCAGCGAAGAGATGACGGCAATCAGCCAAAATACGCGTTTTTCCTCCATATGATACAACCTCCCAGAGTAAATTGAGAAACCCACATATAGAATACCCAATTTTACCCCGGATGTCAAGAGCAAGCGGCAAATTTTTTCTGCGACAAATTTTTTCTCTCCGGCCGGCAGGGGCCCGGCTGTCGGCCGGTATCGCAAAGGGAAAGCGCACGCGCGCCCCCTGTAGATAGTGTATGGAGCGGGGCAGGGAAGGGTGCGGGAAAAGAAAGGCGAAAAAAAGGTTGACATTTTGCCCGGTCGTTAGTATAATACAAAGGCAGCCGACAACGGCCGCATAAAGTGAATAGAAGATAGAAGAAGAAACCGTTACCATGGAGAAGTACTCAAGTTGGTGACGAGGCGCCCCTGCTAAGGGCGTAGGTCGGGCAACCGGCGCGAGGGTTCGAGTCCCTCCTTCTCCGCCAAAACCAAAAGCCGCACATTTTCGTGCGGCTTTTGGTTTTTACCAAGCTTAAGTGGACTCGAACCCGAGCGCCGGGTACCGGCGGGGGAACCGAGCGCGACCGCCGCCGGGGGCGGAAACAGGGAGCGCGCAGGGTTGTGCCGCAACACGGTGAAACGAGCCGCCGTAAGTGCGGCGAAGTTGAACCGATGTTGCAAACGGGCACCAGCCGCAAAACCGGATGACCAAGGCGGTGCATCATTGAAAATAAACCATCACCGGAACCGCCGCCGATGCGGATTAAAAAACCAACGGGGCCCCCGCAAAGCGCCAGCTTTGTGGGGAAAGGAGTTGCAGCGGAGCGTGCGAGCTTTTCGCACTATGTGCGGAAACGAGCGAAGCGGAGCTTGCAACGACGCGCGTGGCGCAGGTGAGCTGATGTTGCAAACGGGCAGACCCGCAACTGCCCTGCGATGTTTTAGAAAGCTGTTATGTGCGGCTTTTGGTTTTTACCAAGCTTAAGTGGACTCGAACCCGAGCGCCGGGTACCGGCGGGGGAACCGAGCGCGA
>CANQGN010000073.1 GCA_947623215.1 uncultured Clostridia bacterium | reverse complement strand
CGCGAGGCACGGCGGCTGGCGGCCCGCGACCCCTGGCTGCGGGACGGCTTGCAGCTGGCTTTGCGGGTGCTCGCCGCTATCAAGGAGCGGGGGTTACCCTTAGCCGCGCTGGCGGACGAACTGCCCCCCTTTGCGCTGTTAGAGGAGTGCGTGGCGCTGCGCGAACCCCCCGCTGCCGCCATGCGCCGACTGGCCCCCCTTGGGGAGGCGACGGGGGAGGGGCTGCGGGTAGAAGAGTCGGGCGCGGCGGTGCGCATTTGGCCGCAAAAATCCGGCCGTGGGCTGCGGGTGCTCACCGAAGCCGCCGCCAGCGAAACGGCGGCCGAAATTTCCGCTCTTGTGCGGGGTAAAATTGCCAATTTGCTTGACACGGAGTCCGAAATCGTGTAAAATAAGACAATGGCCAAATTCCCGCTCACCCTCTCGGCCGTTTTTTGCAATATGAAATTCAGGGGAAAACACTTTTCCCCTTACATAGATTATCATTTTGGAGGCATTATTCACACATGACAACTAAAAAATCCGAATCGGCTGCCAAATCGACGGCTTCTTCCACAGTGCGCAGCGGCCGCGCCCGGCCCCAGGGAAAGGGGAGCCGGACGGCCGGCGCCAACCCACCCGATTTACCCGCCGCCGCTCGCAGCAGCCGTTCCGCCGCCTCGCCCGCCGCACGCGGTAAAGCAAAAGCTTCCGTGCGGCAGGCCGCCGGCGGTAAGTCCGGCGCGCTTAAATTGATTCCCCTTGGCGGGCTGGACGAAATCGGCAAAAACATGACCCTTTACGAGTACGGCAACGACATTTTTATTGTCGATTGCGGCATGACCTTCCCGACAGAAGACATGCCGGGGGTCGACATCGTGATTCCCGATTTCACCTACGCCCTGCGCAACATCGACCGCGTGCGGGGCATTGTGCTCACCCACGGGCATGAAGACCACATTGGCGGCCTGCCCTACTTTTTAAAGCAGGCTAACGTGCCGATATACGGCACCAAATTGACCCTCGGCCTTGTAAAAGTAAAGCTGAAAGAGCACGGGCTGGACCGCTCGGTTAAATGCAAAGAGGTGCGCCCGGGCGACAAAATTCGCCTCGGTTGCTTTACGGTAGAGTTTATTCACGTCAACCACTCCATTCCGGATGCGGTAGCCGTGGCGGTGAAAACCCCGGTGGGCACCATTGTGCAAACCGGCGACTTTAAAATAGACGCCACCCCCATAGACGGCGACGTCATCGACCTGGCCCGCTTTGCCGAGCTGGGCAAAGAGGGCGTTACCGCCCTGCTTATGGACTCTACCAACGCCACCCGCCCCGGCTTTACCATGAGCGAGCGCACGGTGGGGGCCACCTTTTCGCAGTTTTTTAAAAACGCCGCCAAAAAGCGCATTGTGGTGGCTACCTTCTCCAGCAACATTCACCGGGTACAGCAAATTGTAGACGAAGCAGTGCGCTGCAAGCGCAAGGTGTGCGTGTCCGGCCGCAGTATGGAGAACGTGGTGGCCATCGCCACCGAGCTGGGGTATTTAAAAATCCCGGAGGGCGTGCTCATACCGGTCGATACCATCAACCGCTACAAAGACGAACAGCTGGTCATTATTACCACCGGTTCGCAGGGCGAGCCCATGTCTGCCCTCCACCGCATGGCCTTTAACGACCACCGCAAAATCAGCGTGGGGCCAAACGACCTCATTATTATTTCGGCGACCCCCATTCCGGGTAACGAAAAAATGGTCAACAACGTGGTAAACGAGCTGATGAAGCTGGGTGCGCAGGTGATATACGAGCGCATGTACGACGTGCACGTCTCGGGCCACGCCTGCCAGGAGGAATTAAAGCTCATTTTAAGTCTGGTGCGCCCGCGCTACTTTATACCCGTGCACGGCGAGCAGATGCACCTGCGCAAAAACGCCGAGCTGGCCGCCGGGCTGGGGCTGAAAAAAGACCAGATTGTGGTGGCGGACATTGGTAAAGTGATAGAAGTCACCCCCAAAAAGGTGGCGATAAACGGCGAGGTGCCCTCCGGCTTTGTGCTGGTAGACGGTCTTGGCGTGGGCGACGTAGGCAGCATTGTACTGCGCGACCGCAAGCATTTGGCGGAGGACGGCATTATTATCGTCGCCCTTTCGGTGGATTCTTACTCCGGCGAAGTCGTGGCCGGGCCGGAGCTTATCTCGCGCGGGTTTATTTACGTTAAAGAGAGCGAAGGATTGCTGGAAGACGCCCGCCGCGCGGTAGAGCAAACGCTGCAAACCATTCGCTTTGACCACAGCCGCGACTTAAACGCCGCCAAAACCCGCATTCGCGACGCGCTCTCCCGCTATATTTATCAGGTAACCCGGCGCTCCCCCATGATTCTTCCCATTATTTTAGAAGAATAGGAAATTTTCAGGAACAATCCACGGCTTTTCCCCCTGCTGGTAGGGTACTTTTGCTACCGGGTGGTGAATAACCATGAAAAAACAACCCAAACCCTCTTCGTTTTCGTCCCGCTTGCTGCTGCGGCTGGTAACCGGCTTTATTGTAGCGCTGGTGGCGGCCTGCGTGGCCGTGCTGCTGGCCCGCGAGTGGCTGCTCTTTTACCTGTTCTCTGCCGCTACGGTGGGGCTGTGCGCGTGGAGCTACTTTGTTTTTTCGCGCACCGGCAACGTGGTGGCCGCTTTTTACCGCGCGGTCATTGAGCGGCTGGCGCTGCCCAATTCAGAGGTGTATAACCGCTTTGCCCTGCCGGTGGTACTGCTGGCGGGCGACCAGGTGGTGTGGTACAACGCCCGCTTTCGCGCCGAGCTGCTGCAAAATGAAGACGCGGTCGGCACCCTGCCCGCCGGGCTGTTGCCCCCCGCGGCTATGGAGGCGCTCTCGCAGTCCGGTCGGTGTGAGTTAGAGCATACCGGCCGCTGGTATACCGTGTTTGCCTCTTTTGTAGAAAACGACGGCAACCCGGTTACGGTGCTCTATTACCTTGACTCTACTGAGCAAAAGCGCTTACAGCGCGAGCTCGCCCTTGCCCACCCGGTGGTAGCCGTGCTGTCGATTGATTCTTACGATGAAATCACCGACGACATGGCCGAAAGCGACCAGGCGGGCTTTAAATGGGCCATTGACCGCGAAATAGAGCGCTTTACCGCCGAGACCACCGGCATTACCCGCAAGCTTAGAAACAACCGCTACCTTTCGGTTATGGACGAACGCAGCTTTGCCAAATTGGCCGAAAACCGCTTTGCGGTGTTAGACAGCGTGCGCTCGCTGGCCTTCCCCGGCGGGGTAAAGGCCACCCTTTCCATTGGCGTGGGCAGGGGAGAGCCCACCCTGAAGCAGTGCGAGGGGCTGGCCGTGCAGGCGCTGGAGATGGCGCAGGGGCGGGGCGGCGACCAGGCCGCCATTAAAACCGGCGACTCGTACCAGTTTTTTGGCGGGGTAAGCGGCACGGTGATAGAAAAGCGCACCAAGGTAAAAACCCGCATGGCGGCCACCGCCCTGCGAGAATTGATGCGCGAGAGCGACCGCGTGTTTTTTATGGGCCACCGCTTTGGCGACGCCGACAGCCTTGGCGCCTGCTACGCCCTGTGGCGGTGCGCGGCAGACCTTGGCAAAGAGAGCTTTGTGGTGGTAAACGAGGCCACCCATTTAGCCCCCAGCTTATTGGCCGCCATTCGGCGGCAGGGGGGCGGCGAGGCGCTGCTTACGGGGGAGGCCGCCTGCGAACTGGTTAGCCGCAAAAGCCTGTTGGTAATATGTGATACCCACCGGCGGGAATTTTTGGAGCACCCGCCTTTGTTTGACGCCTGCCGTACCTCGGTCGTCATCGACCACCACCGCAAAAATACCGATTTTATTAACAACAGCGTGATTTTTTACCACGAGCCCTACGCCTCTTCTACCTGCGAGCTGGTGTCTGAGCTCATATCGTACATGAACAGCGAAAGCCTGCAAAAGCCGCAGGCCGAGGCGCTGTTGGCCGGCATTATGTTAGACACCCGCAACTTTGTACTGCGCACCGGCGTGCGCACCTTTGAGGCCTCGGCCTTTTTGCGCAGCCGGGGGGCCGACCCGGTGGCGGTCAAAAAGCTTTTTTCAGAGCCAATCGACGTTTACCGCGAGCGGGCCATGCTGGTTTCGGGCGCAGAGTTTTACGGCCCCTTTGCCGTGGCGACCGCCCACGAGGGGGTCTCCGTCTCCCGCGTGGCGGCTTCCCAAGCGGCGGACGAGCTGTTGAACATAGAGCGGGTAGACGCTTCCTTTGTGCTATTTGTAACCGGCGGCACGGTCAACGTCTCCGCCCGCTCTCTTGGCAACTTTAACGTGCAGCTGGTTATGGAGGCGCTGGGCGGCGGCGGTCACCACACCATGGCGGCCGCCCAGTTAGAGGGTATATCGCTGGACGACACCAAAAGCCGCTTACTTGGCGTGTTACAATCAATCCATCGAAAGGATGTGGAGTAAATGAAGGTCATTTTAACCGCCGACGTGAAATCCGTCGGCAAAAAGGGCGAACTGCACGAGGTGTCAGACGGTTACGCCCGCAACTTTCTTTTTCCCCGGTCGCTCGCCGCGCCCGCAACGGCGCAGGCCATGAGCGAGCTCAAAAACCGCGAGGCCTCCGACGCCTTTAAAAAGCAAAAGCGGCAAGAGGACGCCGAGGCCGCCCGCGCGATTTTAGACGGCAAAAGCATTTACATTTCTGCCAAGGCGGGCACGGCGGGGCGGTTGTTCGGTTCGGTTACCACCGGCGAAATTGCCGCTGCGATTGAGGAGGCCACCGGCGTGGCGGTAGACAAACGCAAAATATCGCTGAACGGCGATATTAAAAATTACGGAACCTATACCGTAGAGGTAAAGCTGCACGTGGCAGTGAGCGCCACCCTTACGGTAGAAGTCGGCGCTTAACGCCGCCAACAGCAAAGGAGAAGGCACACTATGGAAAAAACCCTGCACGTCGTTTCGCACTCGCACTGGGACCGCGAGTGGTACATGAGCTTTGAACAGCACCGTATGCGGCTGGTCGAGCTGTTTGACGCTTTGATTGAGACGATGGAAGCCCACCCCGACTACCGCTATTTTCACATGGACGGCCAGTACGTGGTCATAGAAGACTATCTGGAAATCCGCCCGGAAATGAAAGACCGCCTGTTCGCCCTCATTCGGGCCGACCGCATACAAATCGGCCCCTGGTACGTGCTGCAAGACGAATACTTAACCAGCGGCGAGGCCAACGTGCGCAACATGCTGTACGGCTTAAAACTCTGCCGCCAAATCGGCGCCAAGCCGGTGGAATGCGGCTATTTTCCGGACGCCTTCGGCAACATTTCGCAGGCCCCCCAAATTTTGCAGGGGTTTGATATGGACGCCGCCGCCTTTGGCCGGGGCATTGGCGCAGTGCTGGAGAATAACACGGTGGCCGAAAACGACGGCGCCAACCCTTCGGAGCTGATATGGCGCTCGCCGGACGGGTCAGAGGTGATGGGTGTGATGTTTGTGGCCTGGTACCACAACGCCATGGAGCTGCCGGTCGAGCGCGAAGCCCTGAAAAAACGGGTGGATAAGCTGCTGAACCAGCTGACCCCCAGCGCCGCCACCCCCCACCTGCTGGGGCTGAACGGCTGCGACCACCAGCCGGTGCAAAAAGACGTGTATAAAGCCATTGCGCTGGCAAACGAGCTGTATGACGACCTAACGGTGGTACATTCCAATTTTAAAGATTACATCGACGCCATTCGCCCCTACCGCGACCGTTTTCCGGTGCTGGAGGGTGAAATCAACGGCCAGCGCACCGAGGGCGCGGTGCCGCTCATCGACACCGCCTCTACCCACGTGCCCTTAAAGCAGCGCAACCACGCCGGGCAAAACGCCTTAGAGCGCATGGCCGAACCGCTGAGTGTGCTCTCTATGCTCACCGGCGACCCCTACCGTTACGACCAGCTGTTTTACGCCTGGAAAACCCTTATGCAAAACCACCCGCACGACTCTATTTGCAGCTGCAGCTGCGACGAAGTGACCCGCGAAATGGTCACCCGGTTTGAAAAATCGCGTGAAGTGGCGCAGTTTGTGGCAGACGAAGCCATGCAGGCGGTGGCAGACGCCGCCAATACCGAGGGCCTGGCAGAGCAAAATCTGCTGGTCTTCCACACCAGCCCCTTTGAAACGGCAGATACCGTAACCGCCACGGTGGATTTTCCGGAGGACTCCCCCGTAGAAGCCCTGCACGTGGTAGACGACGAGGGCAACGCCCTGCCCTGCGCCTGCCGCCTACTCGGCCGCACCTTTACTTACACCCTGCCCAAAGACCGGTTTCGCCAGCCGCGCTATGTAAAGCGGTTTGAGCTCACCTTTGCCCTGCGGGCGAAGGGGGTGGGCTACCGCACCTACCGCGTGGCGGAAGGCCCCGCCCCGGCGGTAAACTGCGGGCTTACGGTGTTTGAAACGGGGGCGGAAAACGAGCAGATTCGGCTTGTCTTTGCCGAAAACGGTTCCTTCAGTCTTACGGATAAACGCACCGGCCGCACCTTTGGCGGCAACAACGTGTATGAAGACGTAGGCGACGCGGGCGAAAGCTACAACTTCCGCCCGGTAGTGGGCGACCGCCCCCTTACCACCGCCGCCGACCATGCCCGGGTGTGGGTAGAAAGCAAAACCGATTTTTCGGTGACCTTTGGGGTAGAAAATCACCTTGCTTTGCCCGTTTCTCTGCAAAACGGCCGCCGCGCCGAACAAACGCTGCCCCATACCGTTACTACCTATGTAACGCTAAAAGCCGCCGCGGCCGGGGTAGAGGTAGAAACGCACTTTCACAACGCGGCGGAAGACCATCGCCTGCGGGTGCTCTTTTCGCCCGAGCTCAAAGCCGACTACGCGCTGGCCGAGGGTCAGTTTGACGTAGTAGAGCGCGAAATTGTACCCTATAAAACCTGGAAAAACCCCTGCTACTGCCAGCGGATGCAGGCCTTCTTCGGCTTGCAGGACAAAGAGGACAAAAACGGCCTGCTGGTAGCGGTACGCGGCCAGAATGAATACGAAATTCTGCGCGACGGCCACAACACCATGGCCTTAACCCTGCTGCGGTGCGTTGGTCAGCTGGGCGACTGGGGCGTGTTCCCCACGCCGGACGCCCAGTGCAAGGGCGAGCACACCTTCCGCTATGCGCTTTATCCCTTTGGGGCAGAAACAAAGGCTACCGCTACCCGCGC
>CANQGN010000072.1 GCA_947623215.1 uncultured Clostridia bacterium | reverse complement strand
TATTACCTCTACCCTTTCCGGCGTGCTGGCCTACGCCGCCTTTACGGGCGAGCAGGCCTTAGCCGAGCAGGTAAAGCGGGTGGTGACCGTGGGGCTCAGGAACGCCACCTCGTCTTACGGCTTTTGCAAAGAGATACTTTGGACCCCCACCGAACAGGGCGAATCGAACCAGGTGGGCGATTTGGTGCAAATCTTTTTGCTGCTGGCCGAACGGGAGCGCCCCGCCCACTGGTACGCGGCGGCGGAGCGGTATTTGCGCGGCGGTCTGTTACCGGCGCAGGTGCTCACCACCGAGGGCTACGCCAAAGAAACGGAAAACCCGACTTGTGACCGCGAGCGAGACTTTACCCGCCGGGCGGTGGGGGGCTTCGGCTTCCCCACCCCCACGGCGCATCTTTTAAAAGAAGCCAACGAAATAGACACCATAGACATTACCCAGGGGGCCATACAGGGGCTGTGCGCCGCCATGCGGCAGTTTGTAACCGAAAAAGAAGGTACCGTTTGCCTCAATCTGCTTTTTAGCTGCGACCACCCCGCCCTTACGGTTGCAAGCGAGTTGCCGCTGCGCGGGCGGCTGACCCTTACGCCCCGCCAAAGCGGCCGCGTTGCGGTGCGCATGCCGCAGGGCATAAAGGAACATTCCTTTACCGTTACCAAAAACGGCGCTCCCCTGCCCTTTGCTGCCATTGGCGGCTATGCGCAGCTGGGCACCCTTGCGGCGGGCGAGCAGGTAGTGGTTTGCTTTGAACCGCTGCACCGCCAAGAGCAGGAGTTTATTTGCCACAAGCCCTACACGGTAGCGTGGTACGGCGAGCAGGTGTGCGGCGTAACCCCCTTTGCGGGGCTTTACCCCCTCTTTGCCCCGCTGCCCCTTACTTGATGATGATACGCTAAAGGAGAGTTCATAATTTGTCTACCACCTTACAGCAAAACCTGCTGCGGCTGCGGCGGCAATATATAGAATCTACCCTAACCGGCATGAACGACCGACAAAAAGAGGCGGTGCTGACCCCCAACGGCCCCCTGCTGATATTAGCCGGGGCGGGCAGCGGCAAAACCACCGTGCTGATAGCCCGCATTGCGGCGCTGCTGCAGTTTGGCGACGCCTACGTGAGCGACTGCCTGCCGGAGGACTGCACGGCGGCAGACGAAGCCCTGCTGCAAAGCGCCCTGGCGGGTGAACCCATTCGCGACCCCGCCCGCTTGCAGGCGCTCACCTGCACCAACCGCCCCCGCCCGTATGAGATTTTGGCCATTACCTTTACCAACAAGGCGGCCGGCGAGCTGAAAGAGCGGCTGACAACCCGGCTGGGCGAGGAAGCGGCGGAGGTGTGGGCCTTTACCTTTCACGCTGCCTGCCTGCGGATGCTCCGCCGCAGCGCGGCGGAAATCGGCTTTTCGTCGCATTTTTCGATTTATGACACAGACGATGCCAAACGGGTGATCAAAGAATGCCAAAAAGAGCTTTCACTGGACGATAAAGCCTGGCCCCACCGCATGTTGCTGTGGGAGATTAGCCAGGCCAAAGACCGGCTGATTTCGCCCGCCGCATACCGCGAAAGCGCGGGGAGCGACCCCAAAAAAGCCCGCATTGCGGCGGTGTACGCCCTCTACCAGCAAAAGCTCAAGGCGGCAGACGCCATGGATTTTGACGACATCATCACCCACACCGTTACCCTGCTGACCCAAAACGAGGGGGTGCGCGACTACTGGCAAAACCGCTTTCGGTATATTCTGGTAGACGAATACCAGGACACCAACCACGCCCAGTACGAGCTGGTGCGGCTGCTTGCCGGGCGGCGGCGCAACCTTTGCGTGGTGGGGGACGACAACCAGAGCATTTACACCTTTCGCGGGGCGACCATAGAAAACATCTTAAACTTTGAAGCCCAGTACCAAAACGCCGTAACCGTGCGGTTGGAGCAAAACTACCGCTCTACGGGGCTGATTTTGCAGGCGGCCAACGCCGTAATTGGCCACAACCGCCGCCAAAAAGAAAAAACCCTGTGGACCGACCTGGGCGACGGCCAGCCCCCCGTGTGCTACACGGCGGCGGACGAATTTGGCGAGTCGCGCTTTGTGGCCGACGCGGTGCTGGAGGGGGTAAGCAAAGGCCGCCGCTACAGCGACTTTGCCGTGCTTTACCGCATGAACGCCCAGTCTGGCAATTTAGAAACCACCTTTATGCGCTCCGGCATTCCCTACCGCATCATTGGCGGGCTCAAGTTTTACGAGCGCAAAGAAATTCGCGATATGCTGGCCTATTTGCATCTGATCGTCAACCCCAACGACGACTTGCGCCTGCGCCGGGTGATAAACGAACCCAAGCGGGGCATTGGCGCCTCTACGGTAGACCGGGTAGCGGCGCTGGCCGCCGCAAACGGCTTTTCTATGCTGGAGGTCTGCGCCAGAGCGGACGAATTTGTCGATTTACAGCGGGCCGCCCCCCGCCTGCTGGCCTTTGCGGATTTAATAGCGGCCCTGCGGGAAGAAGCAGAAGAGGCCGCCCCCCACGAGCTGCTGCAAAGCCTGCTGCAAAAAACCGGCTACGGCGACGCGCTGGCCGCCGCGGGCGAAGAAGGCGCCGAGCGGCTGGAAAACGTAAAAGAGCTGCTTACCGCCCTGCTGCAATATGAAAAAGAGGCCGAAACCCCCTCGCTGGACGATTACTTAGACGGCATTTCGCTCATGACCGACATCGACCAGTACAACGCCGGGCAGGACTGCGTGGTGATGATGACCATTCACGCCGCCAAGGGGCTGGAATTCCACACCGTGTTTTTGGTGGGGCTGGAAGAAGGCATTTTCCCCGGCAACCAAAGCATTTTTGCAGGGGAGAGCGCAATGGAAGAAGAGCGCCGCCTTATGTACGTGGCCATTACCCGCGCCCGGCGGCAGCTCTATTTGCTTAACGCCTCGCAGCGAATGCTCTTTGGCGTAACCGGGCGCAACCGCCCCTCTCGCTTTTTGGCCGAAATCCCCCCCGAGCTGCTGCGGGTCGATACCCCGCCCCGCCCCGGCTTTTTGGCGGGGTCCGGGGGGCAAAGCCGGGGCTTTTCTTCCCCCCGGCGGCAAAGTGCGGCGGCCTTTACGCCCCCCGCCCCGGCAGAGGACGCCCCGCCCTTACAAGTGGGCGACCGGGTGCGGCACAAAACCTTTGGCGCGGGGGTGGTAACCGAGGCCAAGCCGGTAGGCGGCGACGTGATTTTAACCGTGGCGTTTGAGGCCATTGGCACCAAAAAAATGATGCAAAAGCACGCCCGGCTGCAAAAGGAATAGCACACCAAATCCTCCTGTGGTTCATAGTATGGTAGTGCGTTGGGCTTTAGACCCGACAAACGCTCACCAAAGCCTTCAAATACTAGGAACATAGGAGGATTTTTATGGCGGATTCTTTTAAAGAAGCGGTTTGCGTACACGCCGGGCGGGTTTACGATTCCTGCTGCGACCGCGACTGCCTGGAAGACCTGGCAATTTACTTTAGCCCGGCCGGTCAGCAGCTGGTAAACCAGGCCATCGGCGTGCGGGGGCGCTCGGCAGAGCTGCTGACCACGCTGGTAGACGTGGAACCGGTTACCTTTAACCGGGGGTATTTTTCGGTCGATATGCTCTTTTACTTTTTAGTAACGGTAGACGTATTTACCGCCGACTGCACCGCCCCCACCCCCGTGCGCGGGGTGTGCAGCTTTAACAAAAAGGTGATACTATTTGGCGGCGAAGGCAGCGCCAAGGTATTTTGCAGCGGCGTCGGCCCCCTGCAAAGCGAGGCCCACCTGCCGCTTGGCAGCAACCTGCCCACCGCCTACGTGCAAACGGTAGACCCGGTGCTGCTTTCTGCCACGCTTACCCAGGTGTGCGGGTGCGACCCCGCCAAAACCAAAAACGCCCCGGCGGCCGTGCTGGCGGTGGTGGGCGGCTCCTTTGCCCCGCCGGAGACGGTGCAGCGCCGGGTAACCGGCACGCTGGGGCTTTTCTCGGTGGTGCAGCTGGTGCGGAGCGTGCAAATGCTTATGCCGGTGTACGACTACTGCGTGCCGGACAAAGCCTGCGTTGCCACCACCGACGACCCCTGCGACGTTTTTAATCGGTTACAGTTCCCTATGGAGGAGTTCTTTCCCCCGCACGAACCGGCCGAACCCGCCGCCCCCTCCCCCTGCGACGAATAGCCCGCCCGGCGGCAGGGCGCACAAAACGACCCGGCGTTTTTCTTGCTAAAACGCCGGGTCGCTGCTATTTAGTTATAGGGAAGTAAAACCGGGTTAGCGGGTGGCTTCTTCTACCGCCACGGCGCAGGCCACAGTGGCCCCCACCATGGGGTTGTTGCCCATGCCGATGAGGCCCATCATCTCCACGTGGGCGGGCACGGAGGAAGACCCCGCAAACTGGGCGTCGCCGTGCATACGACCCATCGAGTCGGTAAGGCCGTAAGAGGCCGGGCCGGCCGCCATGTTGTCCGGGTGCAGGGTGCGGCCGGTGCCGCCGCCCGAGGCGACGGAGAAGTACTTTTTGCCGTTTTCAAGCGCCCACTTTTTGTAGGTGCCGGCCACCAGATGCTGGAAGCGGGTGGGGTTGGTAGAGTTGCCGGTAATAGAAACGTCTACCCCCTCTTTTTGCATAATGGCCACGCCCTCCAGCACATCGTTGGCGCCGTAGCAGCGCACCTTGGCTTTGTCGCCGTTTGAGAAAGCGCGTTCTTCTACCACTTTGAGCTCGCCGGTGTAAAAATCGTAGTCGGTTTTTACGTAGGTAAAGCCGTTAATACGGGAGATAATGTAGGCGGCGTCTTTGCCCAGCCCGTTTAAAATCACCCGCAGGGGCTCTTTGCGCACCTTGTTGGCGGTGCGGGCAATGCCAATGGCGCCCTCTGCCGCCGCAAAAGACTCGTGCCCCGCCAAAAAGCAGAAGCAGCGGGTTTCTTCTTTTAACAGCATGGCGCCCAGGTTGCCATGGCCGCGCCCAACGCTGCGCTGCTCTGCCACCGACCCGGGAATGCAGAAGGCCTGCAAACCAATGCCAATGGCGGCGGCGGCTTCTGACGCGTTGGCGGCGCCGCTTTTAAGCGCGACCGCCACGCCCAGCGTGTAAGCCCAAACCGCGTTTTCAAACGCAATGGGCTGCACCCCGCGCACAATGGCGTCTACGTCTATATTATGCGAAAGGCAAAGCTCGCGCGCGGCCTCTAAGCTCGCTAAGCCGTATTCTTTTAAGCAGGCCTCAATTTTGGCCATTCTTCTCTCTTTGCCCTCAAACTGTACCGAATTGCCCATTTCGCTTCCTCCTTACTCTTCCCGCGGGTCGATGTACTGCGCGGCGTCGTCATACCGGCCGTAGGTGCCGGTGTTCTTTTTCAAAGCCTCTTCGGGCGTGGCGCCGTGGCGAATATCTTCCAGCATTTTGCCAAGACGAATAAACTGGTAGCCGATGACTTCGTTGTTTTCGTCCAGCGCCATTTTGGTAATGTAGCCCTCGGCCATCTCCATATAGCGCACGCCTTTTACCTTGGTAGAGTACATGGTGCCCACCTGCGAGCGCAGACCCTTGCCAAGGTCTTCTAACCCCGCGCCAATCGGCAAGCCGTCTTCTGAAAAAGCCGACTGGCTGCGGCCGTAGGCCAGCTGTTTAAAGATTTCGCGCATGGCAACGTTAATGGCGTCGCACACAAGGTCGGTATTCAGGCATTCCAGCAGCGTTTTGCCGGGCAGAATTTCGGCGGCCATGGCGGCCGAATGGGTCATGCCAGAGCAGCCGATGGTCTCTACCAGCGCTTCTTCTACAATACCCTCTTTTACGTTCAGGGTAATTTTGCAGGCGCCCTGCTGCGGCGCACACCAGCCAATGCCGTGCGACAGGCCGCTGATGTCGCTGATTTGGTAAGACTGAATCCACTTGCCCTCTTCCGGAATGGGGGCCGGGCCGTGATGCGGGCCCTTGGTCACCGGGCACATTTTTTCCACTTCTTGGGAATAATTCATATTCCATTAACTCCTTTCGGAAAATAGTTAACGAGTATTCTTATGAAACGGTAATCACTTCGGCGGTTTTAATGACCACGTCTTTGGTGGGCTTGCTGTTTTCGTCTACCGCCACGGCGTTGATTTTATCGACCACCTCTTTGCCCTTATACACCTGGCCAAACACGGTGTGGCCGCCGGTGGAGCGCCAGGCGCCGTCTAAATGAATGTTGCCGCCGTATTGCTCGTACAAATCCCACACGGCGTCCGGCACCAGGCGAGAGTCGGGCGCAAGCGCCCCCATGGCCCCTTTAATAAATTCGTCTACGTTGGAGTACTGGTCGGTAAATTCCGAACCGTACTGCTTGGCGTAATTGTCGTACACCGTTTGGTACTGGGCCATTACGGTATCGTAGTCGTAATCCGCCCGTTTGCCGAACTTTTTGCCGCTGCCGACGTTAATAAAAAACTGGCTGCCGTTGGTATTCACCCCGCTGTTGGCCATGGCCACGGAGTAAGAGAGGTTTAACGCTTCGCTGCAAAATTCGTCCGGAAAATCGGCCCCCCACAGGCTTTCGCCGCCGGTACCGTTGCCCTCCGGGTCGCCGCCCTGCACGCAAAAGTCTTTTTCTACCCGGTGAAAAATCAGGCCGTTGTAGTAGCCTTTTTCGATTAAGCCTACAAAATTTTCTACCGCTTTGGGGGCGGCGTCGGGCAGCAGGCGAATGTAAATATCGCCCATGTTGGTGTGCAGCACGGCCGCCTGTTCACCGGCGACCGGCTGGTCTAACTGGTAGCCCACCGGTTTGTCTAAATGGGTAATGTGCAGGTTTTGCTTGGGTTTGTTGGCGTCGCTGGAAAAGTCCAGCGAGGGAATGTCGCTCACAGAGGTTTTCGCATTCCGGTCGGTACAGCCGACCGCCGCCGCCGCGAGGGTAAGCGCCAGCAGCAGCGCCGCGATTTTGCAAAGGGAACGCAAGAACAATCAATCCTTTCTTATGCTTCTAAAACAAGGGTGCAGCCGGTTTCTACCGGCTCTGCCACGTAGCAGCTCTGGTAGCGCCGCCGCAGGGTTTGGGCGGCTTGTTCTGCCGCCGCAAGGGAGTGAAACAACCCCATAAAGGCCGGCCCGCTGCCAGAAAGCGCCGTGCCCGCCGCCCCGGCGGCCAGCAGCGCCCGCCGTGCTTCCTCAAAGGGCTCCGCAGGGTAACAACACAAAAAGTCGTTGTGCAGCCCGGTGCAAAAAGCGGC
>CANQGN010000071.1 GCA_947623215.1 uncultured Clostridia bacterium | reverse complement strand
CATTCGTCATTCTCTATTTTGCCCACCAGCAGGGCGCCCACCTCCATTTGCACCACCCGGCCGTAGAGCGCGGTAGTAAGGCAGGTATACACCCGGCTGTTTTGGGTAAACACCGGCCGGTCGTAAAGCGCCACCGGCCGCACGGTGTGCAGCCGCCCGGCAATGGGCACAAAAGGCCCGCGCGTACCCGCGGCGGGGTAGCAAAAGCGGTGGTAGTGGTGCACGCACAGGCGAAAGACAAGACAAACGCCGCCGGTAAAGCGGGCGGCCAAGTCGTCATTTGCCAGCAAATCGGCCAGCGTGTAGGCGCTGCCCTTTACCGGCAGCACGGTATCGCCGGTAAGCTTGTAAGCGCTCAGCAGCCCGTCGCAGGGGGCTATTAACGCCGCCTCGTCCCCCGGCAGGGGGCGCAGCTCCGGGCGAATGGGGCGGGTAAAAAAGTCGTTAAAGCTGCGGTAGGGTGCGCCAAGGTAATCGGCCAGGTTGACGCCCTGCCGCCGGGCGAAGGGACGAATCAAAGGCTTAGAGCAACGGCTATTTAAAAACCGACCGGCCAGCCGCGAAAAAGCGGGGTGGGTAAGCGGGCGCAGCAGCAGCCGCCCCGGCGCGGTGCGGTACAAAAAGCGGGCCGCGCCATCTGGATTTTTCTCACTTTTCATTTTAGCATTTTATCAACAGCCCGGCGAGCAGCAGCAAAAACTCCACCGCGCCCGCCGCCAGCCACACCCAAATGGCGCGGGCGCCCGGCTTGCGCACCGAAACCCGGCTGATAAAGGCCAGCCCCAGCAGCAAAACCGCCGAAAAATACACGGGGGTCATATCGCCCGGCAGCACCCGCTGCAGCAGCAAAATAAAGGGGAACACCAGCGCCGAGGCGGTAACCGGCAGCCCGGTGTAGTAAATGCGGGCGGCGTCTTCCGTTTGCTGGCGGGCCTGCTCGCTTACGTTGTACCAGGCAAGGCGAATAAGCGCGGCGAGCACGTAAAGCACCAGCAGCCCCCGCAGCAAAAACAGCAGCCCCAACCGGGCGGCGCCGGGCCAACCGGTAACGCCGTGCAGCAGGGGGGAATGCCGCAGCAGCGCACTGCCAATGGCGGCCGGCAGCATACCAAAGGCCAGCAGATCGGCCAGCGAATCAATTTCGATACCATAGCTTTTTTGCCGGTCGGTACGGTCTTTTTTGGTGCGGGCCACCTTGCCGTCAAAGGCGTCGCACAGCCCGCAAAGCAGCAAAAACAGGCAACCGTAAAAGGGATGACCCCCGCCCGAAAGCGCCACCAATACGCCGGTACCGGCCGAAAGGAGCGACAAATAGGTCAGCACCACCGTGTAGTCATAAAAACCAATCAATGTTTGCACCCACGCTTTCTGAACCGCCAAAGCGCCGCCAAAACCACCAGCCCGCACAGCAGCACGCAGCTGTAAAACGAGATGGTTCGGCAAAGCAGCTCCAGCTGTACTGCGGCGGCAGAGTCCATATAGCGGCCAAAGCCCTCCAACAGCAAATAATCCGAAACGCCCATCGCCCCGGGAATGGGGATAGCGTTTGACCCGATAACGGTATAACACTGCACGGCAAAAATGTGCCCAAACAGCCCGCCCCGGCCGCCGGCGGCCATAAACACAAAGGCCGAAACCAGCAGTAGCGAGAGCCGCTGCAGCAAATTAAGCGCCATGGCCCGCGCCATGGCCGACCGGTTGCGCCGAAAACGCTCGGCACAGGCGCGGTAGTCGGCCATGTAAGCCTCCAGGCGGCGGAGCTTTTCTTCTTCACCCCGTACCAGCCGCAGCCGACAAAGCAGCCGCAGGCCGCCCCGGCAAATGCGGTGGAGCAGCTGCCCGCGAAAGAGCAGCAGCAAAAGGCCTGCGGTAAGCCCCCCCTGCACCAGGTACCCCAGCGCCACCAGCACCCGGCCAAGGGTACTGAAGGCCAAAAACACCCCCGGGCGAAGCACCAAGGCTACCAGCCCGATGATGAGAATGGCCACGGTGTAAAAGGTGAGATTTAAAAGCAGCACCAGCGTGGTAACGCTCATGGGAATGCCGTTTTTGACCATAAACCACGCGCAGGCCGGCTGCCCGCCGGTGGCGGAGGGAGTAATGGCAGAGCAGTAAATATCCGCCGCCGAATACACCACCCCATGGCCGGCTGTTTCACGGTAGCCGAAAGCGCGGCAAAGCACCGCCACGGCACGCCCCTCAAACCAGATATACAGCAGCATACACCCGGCGGCCAGCAGCAGCCAGCCGCGCCGCGCCCCGGCCACGTACTCGGCAAAGGCGGCAAAAGAGAAAGAGCGGCTTTGCGAGACCACCGCCCACACGGTAGCGGCGGCAAGCAGGGCGGCCACCAGCGACCAGAGCAATTTATTGCGTTTATGCAGGGCCGGCGCCCCGTTTATTTCTTGTTTCATGAAGCATCCCCATTGGTATGCGCCCGGCGGCGGGTGGTAAGGCGGCCGAGCAGGCGCGGCAAACAAAGCCGGTCAGAAAGCCAAAGCGCCGCCTCGTACACCGCTACCCCGGCAATTACGTCTACCGCCAGGTGCTGCTTTACCAGCACGGTAGAAGCAAACACCAGCAGGGTAAAGCAAAGCGTAGCGGCCTTGTACCACCGCCCGGGGGCGGCAAGCCCCAGGCAGCCGCGAAAGCAAACCCAGCTTTCTAAACAATGCAGCGAGGGGAATAAATTGTCCGGCGGGTCAATGGCATAAAGAAGCGAGACCGCCCGCAGGGCGACCCCGCCGCCAGAAGAGGGCAGCGCGGGGCGAACCATGGCGGTGGGCAGCAGCAAAAAAATGGCCGCGCACAGCAGCTTGGCGGTAATCTCTGCCGCAAAAATGCGGTAGCAGTGCTGCCGCCCGCCCCGGGCGATGACCGCAAACCCCACCACCCATTGCAGGTAAGCGAGCAGGTAAATGACAACAAACCCGGGCAAAAAGGGCAGCGCACGGTCAATCGGCAGCGACAAATCCACATGCGGCAGGCCGGTGTTGACAAGGCGGGTGCCGTAAAAGGCCAGCAGATTGACCCCAAACACCAGCGCCAGCACCGGCAGGGCGTAGCCGGGCACCAAAGGGGATTGCAGTTTTTGGCGGTTCATACCTCTTTGCCCCCTTTTTTTACACACTTCCCCGCTATTGTACCATACCGCGCGGCGTTTTGCAAGCCCCCGGCGCGGGGAATGCGCCAAAGCCCGGGCGGCGGGCAGAACTGAAAAAGGCCGGGGCGCAAAAAGCCGCCGTTTTGCACCCCGGCAAAACGGCGGCAAATGGGAAAGAAACAGGACGACGGCAAAACAAGCTTACCGCTGGTCAAAAATCCCCATAATATCGGTATAATCGTTATCGTCGGCCGCACCGCTGAGCAGGTCGAGCGAAGAATCGTTGGAGCGGCGGCGGGCATCGTTTTCATTCGGGGCGCCGGTGGCGATAACCGTAACGCGGATTTCGTCTTCCAGCGATTCGTCAATTTGCGCACCCCAAATAATGTTGGCGTCTTCATGGGCGGCCTCCGCCACAATTTGCGAGGCGGTGGTCACTTCTTCCAAGCCAATATCCGGCGAGCCGGTGATGTTGATAATCACGCCGCGCGCGCCTTTCATGGAGGTTTCAATTAAGCGGCTGGTAATGGCGGCGTTGGCGGCGACTTCGGCCTTGTCTTTGCCGGTAGCGGCGCCCACGCCCATGTGGGCGTAGCCGGCGTCTTTCATCACGGCGGTAACGTCGGCAAAGTCCAAATTCACCAGCGAGGGAATGGAAATAAGCTCTGAAATGCTCTGCACGCCCTGCCGCAGCACATCGTCTGCAATGTTAAAGGCGTTGGTGAGGGTGATTTTTTGCTCTGACACAAATTGCAGCCGCTCGTTGGGAATGACCACCAGACTGTCTACATTTTCGCGCAAACCGCTAATGCCGATTTCCGCCTGCTCCATGCGGCGCTTACCCTCAAACGCGAAGGGCTTGGTAACAATGCCCACCGTTAAAATGCCCATTTCTTTGGCAATTTGCGCCACAATGGGGGCCGCGCCGGTGCCGGTGCCGCCGCCCATGCCGCTGGTAATAAACACCATGTCGGCAGACTTGAGCGCGTCGGTAATTAAATCTTTGGATTCTTCGGCCGCGCGGGCGCCCACGTCGGGATTCGCCCCGGCGCCTTTACCCTGCGTTACCTTTTCGCCAATTTGAATTTTCATATCGGCTTTAGAATTGTAGAGAGCCATACCGTCGGTATTGATGGCGATAAATTCTACGCCCTTTACCCCTACGTCTACCATGCGGTTAATGGCGTTGCCGCCGCCGCCGCCGACCCCTACAACTTTAATTTGAACTACGTTGGAATATTCCTGTGCGAGCTCCATTGACCCTAACCTCCTGCAATATTTTAACTTCCGAAGTGAATTCTATGACTATTCCTGTAAAGTTTACCATGAATTGCCGCAAATTTCAACACCCATTTTGAGTTTTTTCCGCTTTTACCCGGAAAAAAAGCGGGTTTTTTTGTTATTCTTCCGCCCCGTCGGCGCTCGCCGGGTCGGTTGGGGTGACGCTCGGCATAAAATCGCCCGGCACCCCGCTGCGAAAATAGCCGTTTTTGCCCCCGGCCAGCGCGGTTAAATCGACCGTGCCGCTGCCCTGCTCGCGGCGGCTAATCTCTAACCCAAAGGAGAGTTTATAAGAAAGATTGTTTAAATCGCCCAGCTTCCAGATTTTATCTTCGCCGTATTGCAGCCGCACGGCGTTTAAATCGGTTAAATCTATCTTTTTTACCCCGGTAACGGAGGCGTCGGCCAACGCGCCGCAGAGGGTGTAGAGCGCCTCTCTTTGCCGGTCGTCTTCAAAAACCGCCGCCTCGCCCGGCCGGTCGGTTTTGGCCTTAACGCCGTACACCACCGTACAGCCGGGGTCGGCTGCTACGGTTTCGATACACTCTAACTTGGCGGTCAGCAGGCTGTACTGCCCCCCGCTAAAGAGCGCCAGCGCGGGCGGGGCCTCAGTAAGCCGCAGCACCACCGTGCCCGGCAGCTTGCGGTGTACTTCTACCGCCGTTATGTAAGGGCAGGCGCTGCGCACGCGGGCTGACACCGCCTCTTCGCTTACCCGCAGCAGGCTGCCCCCCTTTTGCAGGGCGGCGGCTGCCGTTACGGTTTTGGCGTCGTAGCGGGTTTGGCCCTCTACCACCACCTGCCGCAGGGGAAAAAACACGGTAAAGGCCCCCACCGTAAGCCCGCCCGCCAGCAGCAGGGCCGCCATGACCGCCGCCAGCGCTTTTTTTCGTTTGGCTTTTTTGTTGTGCCGCCGGGCGTTTTGCTGATTGCCGGCGCGGCGGCGTTGCTCTCGCCGACGGCGCAGCGCCTCCTGCTGGTCGCGGGTTGCCATGGTTTTCGTTCCTTTCTGTTTCGGTTGTTATCCGTTATACTTTACTTTCTTTACTCAATCCGTTCGCGCTGCCTCCGCCCCAAGGGCGGCGAGTGCGCCTGCCAAATCCTCATACCCCCGGTCGATATACCGGGCGTTTTCTACCGTGGTTTGGCCCGCGGCCGCCAGCGCCGCCACCACCAGCGCCGCGCCGCCGCGAAGGTCCGGTGCGCGTACCCGTGCGCCGGAGAGGGTTTGAACCCCCTGCACCACCGCCATGCGGCCCTCTACCCGCACCCCTGCCCCCAGGCGGCAAAGCTCCGGGGCGTGGCGGTAGCGGTTTTCAAACACCGTTTCTACAAACACGCTGGTGCCCTCCGCCACGGCGGCCATGGCCATGAGCAGCGGCTGGGCGTCGGTCGGGAAGCCAGGGAACGCCCCGGTAACCAAGTAGGGCACCGGCCGCAGGCGGGCGGGCGCCGTAAGGCGCAATCGGCGGTCTTCTACGTTTACCCGGCAGCCGCACTGCAAAAAGGCGGGCAGCGTGGGGTAAATGTGGGGCACCGACACGTCCTCTAACACCGCGTCGCCCCCGGTAACGGCCACGGCCGCCATGTAGGTGGCGGCGGCAATGCGGTCGGGCATTACGGTGTAGCTTTCACCGTGCAGGGCGCGAACCCCCTCTATGTATAGCGTGCCCTCCCCCGCCCCGGCAATTTTGGCGCCGCAACGGTTTAAAAAGCGGGCTAACTCGGCAATCTCCGGTTCCCGGGCGGCGTTGTGCACCACCGTTTGCCCCGCCGCCGTTACGGCGGCAAGCAAAACGTTCTCCGTCGCCCCCACGCTTGGCAGGGGCAGCAAAATTTCGCAGCCCGTCAGCCGCCGCCGGGGTACCCGGCAAAGCAGGCGACCGTGGCTTTCTTCCCACTCCATGCCCATTTGCCGCAGGGCGTTTAGGTGAAAGTCTATGGGCCGGGGCCCCAGCTCGCACCCGCCGGGCAGGGTAATTTCTGCCTCGCCAAAACGAGCGAGCAGCGGCGCTAAAAAGAGCACGGAGGAGCGCATTTCGCGCATGTCTTCCTCTGCCAGCTCCCAGCCCGCCGCACCGGCGGCGTCTACCGTTACCACGCCCTGCGATTGCCCCACCCGGCAGCCCAGCCGCCGCAGCATACGCAGGCAAACGGCAACGTCGTGTATGGCGGGGCAATTAAAAAGCCGGGTTTCGCCGGCGGCGGGCAGCAGCGCGGCGGCCAGCAGCGGCAGGGCGCTGTTTTTGGCCCCCTGCACCCGCAGCACGCCGCGAAGGGGGCGGCCGCCCGTAATGGTAATGGTTGACATTGGCCTCGCTTCCTTTCTTACAGCCGGCAGCTACTGCCAGTGTATGAAAAGAAGGGGCGGGGCGTTACAGGCGTTTCATTAAAGCGCGGTAAATGCGCTCGTTGGCGTCCGGCTTGGCGCTCCCCTTCGCGGCCTGCCCCATTTCGCTCAGCCGCCGGGGGTTAAAGAGCAGCTCGTTGACAAGCGAGAGCAGCCCTTCGCCGGTTAATTCTTTTTCTTCTACCAGCAGCGCTCCGCCTTTGTTTACCAGCGTCATGGCGTTGTGGTACTGGTGGTTTTCGGCCACGTAAGGAGAGGGTATTAAAATGGCCGCCTTACCCTTTACCGCAATTTCGCTAATGGTAATGGCCCCGGCGCGGCTGATGACCAAATCGGCCGCCGCCATGCACAGGTCCATATCGCTGATATATTCGCTCACTCGCAGCATGGGGGCGCGGGCGGTATCTACCCCAAGAGAGCGCAGGTAGTCGGGCATCCACCCCGCCGCCTCTTTGCCGGTGGCGTGGTAGTGGTAGCAAAGCCCGGTGTTCCAGTGAGACTGCATCACCCGCCCCACGGCTTTGTTAATGCACTCTGCCCCCAGGCTGCCGCCGAAAGAGAGAATCATGGGGTGGGCGTCGTCCATACCAAGGGCGGCGCGGGCCTCTGCCCTGCTCACCCGCAGCAGGCTTGGCCGCACGGGGTTGCCGGTAATCTCATAATGCCGCTCCGGCAGATACTGTAC
>CANQGN010000070.1 GCA_947623215.1 uncultured Clostridia bacterium | reverse complement strand
AAAAGGCCACAATGGTGGGGGTAAAGGTTTTGGCTTCGTTTACTTGCATATTGCGTCTACCTCCGCCAGAATTTGCCGGTTGGAAAAGCCGTTTAAGTCCATCGCGCCGGAGGGACAGGCCACCGTGCAGGCGCCGCAGCCCTGGCAAACCGCCGGGTTGACCTTTGCCACCCGCCGAATGGCGGTGGTGCGGTCGGGCATACGGAATTCTTTTTCTTCATAGGTAATGGCGCCGTAGGGGCAAACCTTCTCGCAGGAAGAGCAGCCGTTGCAAAGCCATTCGTCTGAATGGGCCACGCAGGGGTTGCACGTAAGGGTATCTTTTACAAGCAGGCCAATGACCTTGGCGGCGGCGGCGCTGGCCTGCGCCACCGTTTCGGGAATGTCCTTTGGCCCCTGGCAGGCGCCGGAAAGGAAGACCCCCGCCGTGGGGCTTTCTACCGGGCGCAGCTTGGGGTGGGCCTCGGTGAAAAAGTCGTTGGTGTCCATACTGGCGGTCAGCTTGGTGGCAAGCGCCCGGGCGCCGGGGCTGGGCTCTATGGCGGCGGCCAGCACTACCATGTCTGCCTTAATTTTCAGCTGCTCCCCGGCAAGCAAATCGGACCCCTGTACCAGCAGGGTACCGTCTGCCTGCGGGGCAACCTTGCCCACCATGCCCTTAATGTAATGCACGCCGTATTCCTCTACCGCCCGGCGGTAGAATTCGTCAAAATTCTTGCCGGGGGTGCGCACGTCTATGGTAAAGACGTATACTTCGGTATCGGGGTATTGCTCCCGGGTGAGCATGGCGTGCTTGGCGGTGTACATGCAGCAGATTTTGGAGCAGTAGCTTTTCCCCTTCCCGGCGGCGGCGTCGCACCGCGAACCCACGCACTGCACAAACACCAGCGTGTGGGGGTGTTTGCCGTCAGACGGGCGCAGCAGCGTACCGGCGGTGGGGCCGGCGGCGTTGGTCAGCCGCTCAAACTCTAACGACGTTACCACGTCCGGGCTTTGGGAGTAGGCGAATTCGTCAAATTTTTCTAACGAAATGGGCTCATAGCCGGTCGCCGCCACAATGGCGCCGTAGCGTTCCTCTACCAGTTCGTCCTGCTGGGTGTAGTCTATCGCCCCGGCGGTGCACACGGTAGAACACAGCCCGCATTTGCCGGTTTTCATTTTTAAGCAGTAGGCGGGGTCTATGGTTGCCACCTTGGGCACCGCCTGGGCAAAGGGAATGTAAATGGCCGAGCGGCGGTCCATACCCAAATTAAACTCGTTCGGCACCTTTTTCATGGGGCATTTTTCGGTACACAGGCCGCAGCCGGTGCACTTTTGGGCGTCTACCATGCGGGCCTTTTTGCGAATGGTTACGGTAAAGTTGCCCACAAAGCCCTTTACCTCTTCTACCTCGCTGTAGGCGAAAATACGAATGTTCTCGTTTTGGGCGGCGTCTACCATTTTGGGGGTCAAAATGCAGGCCGCGCAGTCAAGCGTGGGGAAGGTTTTGTCTATCTGCGCCATTTTGCCGCCAATGGTGGGGCGGGTTTCTACAATGTCTACCGGAAAACCGGCCTCGGCAATGTCTAACGCCGTTTGAATACCGGCAATGCCCCCGCCAATGACCAGCGCCCGCTTGGTAACAGGGCTGGTGCCTGCCGTGAGCGGCGCGTTTAAATGTACCTTGGCTATGGCCGCCCGCCCCAAAATAATGGCTTTTTCGGTGGCCTCGGCCTTGTCTTTATGAATCCACGAGCACTGCTCGCGAATGTTGGCGATTTCGACCATATAGGGATTCAGCCCCGCTGCGGCGGCGGTTTTGCGGAAGGTCGCCTCGTGCATACGCGGCGAGCAGGAGCAAATAACCACCCCCGAGAGCTGATGGTCGCGAATGGCGTCGCGAATCAAATTCTGGCCCGCTTCGGAGCACATATATTGATAGTCGGCGGCAAATACCACGCCCGGCTCTTTTTTGAGCGTTTCGGCAACGGTATGGACGTCTACCGTAGCGGCGATGTTAGAACCGCACCAACAGACAAATACGCCTATTCTCTGCAATTTTGTTCACATCCTAACTTATTTACTGTACTTGCGAAAGGCGCTGACTATGGCCTGTTGGGGCAGCTCTTCATCCAGCGCGTCGGGAATTTGCTCGGCCTTTAGGTGGTTTTGCCCCTGGCATCGCACCTGTACCAGCCGCACCGCCTCTATAAAGCGGGCGGGCACTACCCCGCGGGGGCAGCGCTCTACGCAGGCAAAGCAGGTAAGGCACAGCCAAAGCGAGCGGGTACCGAGCAGTTCTTCCACCCGGCCCTCCTCTACCATAGAGACAAAGCGGTGGGGCGGTACTTCCATTTCGTCAAACGCCGGGCAGGCGCCGGTGCATTTGCCGCACTTCATACATTTGCGGGGGTTGGCGCCCGCTATGGCAAGCACCGTTTGCTTTAAGGTTTCGCGTTCGTTCATGCGGCTTCCTCCTCTACCCCCAGCGCCCGCGCCAGCAGCTGCGTAAAGTAATAAATCGGCAGATTTTCATCGGCGCCCCGCTGTAAATTGTACAGGCAAAGCGGGCAGGCGGTAATCACGGCCTCTGCCCCCGCCTCTGCCGCCGAGCGACAAAGCAGAGCGGCGCGGCTGTCGGCAAATTCCTTTTTTTGCAGCGTTACGTAGCCGCCGCAGCACTCGTTGCGGTAAGGAAAGACCACGGGCGTCGCCCCGATAGCGCGAATAAAATCTTCTAAAATGGTGGGGTTTTCCGGGTCGTCAAAGGCCATTACGTTAGAAGGGCGCAGCAGCAGGCAGCCGTAGTAGGCGGCCACCTTCATGCCTGTAAGGGGGTTTTTAACCTGCTCCTTTAAGCGGTCAAAGCCCACCCGGTCGCGCAGCATTTCCAGGTAATGCAGCACGGTGGTCTCGCCCCGGTAGGGCTCCGGCAGCTGCAAGTAGCGGTTGGCGCGGTCGCAAATCGTCTCGTCGGTTTGCATGTCGTGGTTTACCCGCTTTAGCACGTTGTGGCAGGCGGCGCAAAGGGTCAGCAGCTCCTGCCCACGGTCGCGGGCGGCGGCCAGCGCCCGCACAGAAGAGAGCTTGGTGGCAATTTCGTCTTTGGCAAGGGGGTAAACCCCGCCGCAGCACTGCCACTCGTCCAGCTCCTGCATGTGCACGCCCAGCGCCTCGGCCGATTTTCTGGCGAACGAGTCCAGCTGCACCGCCTTGGTACGCAGCGTACAGCCCGGATAATAGCTGAAGGTCATGTTGGTAATTCCTCCCTGAATTTGAACAAAACCCCGACGTTAAAAAGAGCGGTTAAACCATCTGCTCGGGGTGAAACACCTCGTCGAACCGCTCGGGGGTTAAAAAGCCCAGCTGCACGCAGGCTTCTTTAAGCGAAATATTGTCGTGGTAGGCCTTTTTGGCGGTCTTGGCGGCGTTTTCGTAGCCGATGTAGGGGTTAAGCGCCGTAACAAGCATAAGCGAATTGTGCAGGTTGTGGTGCATTTTTTCGCGATTGGCGGTAATGCCCGCCGCACAGTTGCGGTTAAACGAAACCATGCTTTCGGCCAGCAGCCGCACCGACTGCAAAAAGTTGTAAATGCACACCGGCATAAACACGTTAAGCTCAAAATTGCCTTGCGACGCCGCCATGCCCACCGCTACGTCGTTGCCCATTACCTGCACGGCCACCATGGTAACGGCCTCGCACTGGGTGGGGTTTACCTTGCCGGGCATAATAGAGGACCCCGGCTCGTTTTCGGGAATGTGAATTTCACCCAGCCCGTCGCGCGGGCCGGAGGCCAGCCAGCGCACGTCGTTGGCAATTTTCATTAAATCGGCCGCCAGCGCTTTTAGCGCGCCGTGGGCAAACACCAGCTCGTCTTTACTGGTAAGGGCGTGGAACTTATTGGGGGCGGTTACAAAGGCCTTGCCGGTTAAGGTCGCCACCGCCTCGGCCACCGCCCGGTCAAACCCCGCCGGGGCGTTTAGGCCGGTACCTACCGCCGTGCCGCCCAGCGCCAGCTCTTTTAGGGGTTCCACGGCCGTTTCTATTAACCGCCGGTCGCGCTCTAAGCTGGTGCGCCAGCCGCTGATTTCCTGCGAAAAGGTAATGGGGGTAGCGTCCTGCAAATGGGTGCGGCCGCTTTTGACCACCCCTTCGTTTTCGGCCTCCAGCCGGCGAAAAGTCTCGGTCAGTTCGTCCAGCGCCGGCAGCAATTTGTCCTCCAGCCCCAGCACCGCCGCAATGTGCATGGCAGTGGGGAAGGTGTCGTTCGAAGACTGACTCATGTTAATATCGTCGTTGGGGTGCAGCAGCTTTTCGCCCGCCAGCTCGTTGCCCCGGTTGGCTATCACCTCGTTGGCGTTCATGTTCGACTGGGTGCCCGACCCCGTTTGCCACACCACCAGCGGAAAATGCTCGTTTAAGCTGCCGCTGATGACCTCGTCGCAGGCTTGCGTGATGGCCGCCAGCTTGCGGTCGGTCATTTTCTCCGGCTTTAGGGCGTGGTTGGCCATGGCCGCCGCTTTTTTTAAAATACCAAAGGCATGGGTAATTTCTCTTGGCATGGTTTCTATGCCCACGCCGATTTTAAAATTCTCGTGGCTGCGCTGGGTTTGGGCCGCCCAGTATTTGTCGGCCGGCACCTGCACCTGCCCCATAGAGTCGTGTTCCGTGCGGGTTTGCATGTGGGTTGTTCCTCTTTTCCGTAGCGTAATATATGCCGTAAACGGCAGCCGGTTAAATATCCAGCTGCCGAATCACCTGTTGTAAGCAGTCGGCGCTGTGGGCCAACTGCGCTTTTTCTTCATCTGTTAAGGGAATGAGCACCTTGCCCGAAATGCCATTGTGCCCCACAATGTTCAGGGTGCTCAGGCAAACGTCTTCAATGCCGTACTCGCCGTGCATCATGCCCGAAACGGTAAGGGTGGTGTCAATGCCCCCTAAAATGCACTTGCAAATGTGGCAGGCCGAAACGGCAATGGCGTAAAAGGTCGCCCCCTTGCGCTCAATAATCCGCCCGCCGGACTTGCGAATGTACGACTCAATTTGGGCGTGGTCAAGCGGCGGGAAGGGGCCGTTGGTGGTGTCGGTAATAAAGCTTTGGTAATCGTCTATGGCAATGTTAGAGATGTTGGCCACCGACCAGGGCACAAAGGAGGAATCGCCATGCTCCCCAAACACGTAGGCGTGCACGTTTTGCTGGTTAATGCTGTAGTATTCTGAAATACGGGAGCGCAGGCGGGCAGTGTCTAAAATGGTGCCCGAACCGACAATCTGGTTCTCTTTTAAGTCGGAGCACTTGTGGAACACGTAGGTGAGAATATCCACCGGGTTGCTCACGATGATGTAAATGGCGTTCGGCGCGTACTTGGTGATTTCCGGAATAATGGATTTGGTAATGTTGACGTTGGTTTGGGCCAAATCCAGCCGCGACTGGCCGGGCTTGCGGGCAATGCCGGAGGTTACCACCACAATGTCGGAGTCTTTGGCGTCGCGGTAGCTGCCGGCGTAAATGGAAACCGGCGGGCAAAAGGGCGTGCCCTGGCGAATGTCCAGCGCCTCGCCCAGCGACTTGGCCTCGTTTACGTCTATCATCACAATCTCTGACGTAATGCCGCACACCGCCATGGTATAGGCAATGGTAGAACCGACGCTGCCGGTGCCGATAATGGTGATTTTGTTCATACGTTTGCCAACCTTTCTTTTTTTGGCGTGGCGCCGCCCCGCAGCAGGCTGCGGCACAGCGCGAAAGTCCACCCTGTATTGTAGCAAAAAAGCGGGAAGAACGCAAATATAAATTGCGGGGGGTTATATGCGTTTCTCTATATGAACCGCCGGGCAAAAGCGCTCCCCGCCGCCCGCCGCCGCCCGGCGGCCGGGGGTCGCCGGGCCAGGCGACCGGCCCGGGCGGGGGATTTTTCAGGCGGCATTTTTCTTAATTTGAAAAGCGAAAACCCGGCTGTTCAATTCCGTCGTTTTTTTACTGCTTTCGGGTCATTTCTTGTGAAAACCGCCCAACATTCCGCGAATACGGTCGAGGAAACAAGGGGAAATCAAAATGTATATGGCATAATATGTAATTTTATATGTCGTTTTGGGGGGCGGCCCGTTAGCGCAGCTCGGTAAAAGCCACCTCGTTTTTGGTTAAAAAGAGGGCATCTACAAAGGCGCGGTCGGCAGGGGTAAGCAGGTAGCCCTGGGGGTAAAGCAGGTAGTCGCACCACCGCTCGCCGCCCGGCCGCTCGCACCGGCGGGCCGCCAGGCCGTAGCGGCGCAGGGTTTCCTCCGGCAAGGGGGAAGCCCACATATAAGCGTTTGGCAGGGCGGCAAGCAGGGCCAGCGGGTCGCCCCCCAGCACCACCGTTTGCCCCGCCCCGGCAAAGAGAGACAGCCCGGGGTAGGCGGCAAGCGACGCGGCGGCGAGCGACGGTTCGGCCGCCAGCGGGTGGCGGGCGGGCAGCAGCAGGCAGGGGGGGTAGCGAAAAATCAGCTGGCTGCTCAGCCCCTTTTCTTCCAGCGAGGCCTCAAAGGCCTGCGCCTCGCCCTCCGGCAGGCGCACCACCGCCAGCTGCACCCCACCGGAGGCCAGCCGCTCTACCGCCTCTGGGGCGGCGCACTCGGCGGTTTGCAGGGTAATGGCCTCCCCCGGCGGCAGAGCGGCCGCAAAGCGCAAATAGGCCGCCATGGCATAGCTGGCCGGGGGGCAGCAAAGGGTAAAGCGGCGGGCGGCGGGTTCGTCTGACCGGCAAAAAGCCTCCATTTGCTCTAACTGCGAAAGAATTTTGGCGGCGTAGCGCAAAAAAACCTCCCCCTTAGGAGTAGGCGCCACCCCTTTGGAGGTACGCTCAAACAGCGTAACGCCCAGCGACTCTTCCAGCTCGCGAATGGCCTTGCTTAAGTTGGGCTGGGCCATGTATAAATTTTCCGCCGCGCGGGTAATGGAGCCCGCCCGCGCCACCTCTACCGCATACTGAAAAACCAGCGTATTCATGCCTCTTCCTCCCGCTGCCCGGCAAAATTCGGCCGCTATGGGCGCATTTCCATAATATTTTTTCGTATATCCGTTATACAGAAAACGATATATCAATAGTATACCCTTTGGGGGGCTTTTTGTCAAGTTCATGGTAGAAATTCACACAAACCGTGCCTTTTACCACCCCGCGCTTCTTCCCTTTTTCCCTTTTTTTCGAGCGAAGACTTGACAACCCTTTGACCGGCCTCTATAATGTAAGGGTCTGTGTTTTCGGGCGGCAAAGCCGCCCGATGCCAAAAAAGCCAAAGGAGCTGACCCCCTTGCCCACCCCCCGCCGGCGACCCGCCGCCTTTACCAAAACAGACTGGCTGCTGGCGGCCGGTCTGCTTGCGGCGGCGCTGGTTATGTTTTGCCTGCGCCCGGGCAGCGCCGGGGCAGAGGCGGTGGTGCGGGTAGAGGGGCAAATTACCGCCCGGCTGCCGCTGCAACAAACCGACCGGTTAACCGTAACCAACAACGGCCTTACCC
>CANQGN010000069.1 GCA_947623215.1 uncultured Clostridia bacterium | reverse complement strand
CTTAAAGTATGAAAGCGGCGTGCACCGCGTGCAGCGGGTGCCGGAGACCGAAACGCAGGGCCGTATTCACACCTCCACCGTTACGGTGGCGGTGCTGCCGCAGGCAGAAGAGGTAGAGGTAGAAATCAACCCCGCCGATTTGCAAATCGACACCTTTCGCTCCAGCGGGGCGGGCGGCCAGCACATCAACAAAACCGAATCGGCCATTCGCATTACCCACCTGCCCACCGGGCTGATTGTGGAGTGTCAGGACGAACGCAGCCAGCACAAAAACCGCGAAAAAGCCATGAAGGTGCTGCGCTCTCGCCTGTATGAGCGGCGGCAGGCGGAGCAGGACCGTGAAATCGCCTCGCAGCGGCGCTCGCAGGTGGGCACCGGCGACCGGTCAGAGCGCATTCGCACCTACAATTACCCCCAGGGGCGGGTGAGCGACCACCGCATTGGGCTGACGCTCTATAAGTTAGAGGCGATTTTAAACGGCGCGCTGGACGAATTGATAGACGCGCTGATTACCGCCGACCGCGCGGCGCGGCTGCAAGCGGGCGAAGCAAACGAAAACTAAGGAGGAAACGGCCATGGCCAACCGGATTTTAGTAGACGCTTTTGGCGGCGACAGCGCACCGGAATGCACGGTGCTGGGCGCACTGCAGGCGGCGGAGGAGCTGGGCGTTGCGGTAACGCTGGTAGGCGAGGAGGAGCGGCTGCGGCGTTTTGCCGCCGAGCGCGGCCTGTCGCTGGATTCTGTAATGCTGCAAAACGCCGACGGCGTAATGGATATGCACGCCCCCCCGACCGACATTGTAAAATCGGCACGGGGGACTTCTATGGGCGTGGGGCTTACTCTGCTGGCAGAGGGCAAGGGCGACGCCTTTGTTTCGGCCGGCAGCACCGGCGCGTTGGTGGTGGGCGCCACGCTTATTGTAGGGCGCATTGCCGGCATTCGCCGCCCGGCGCTGGCCACGCTGGTGCCCACCCCCGCCGGTCGCCCCTATTTGCTGGTAGACTGCGGCGCCAATGCCGAGTGTAGGCCGGACATGCTGCTGGACTTTGCCCTAATGGGGCAGGCCTATATGCGCGACGTAGCGGGGGTAGAGAACCCTGCGGTGGGGCTGCTGAACGTGGGCACGGAAGACGCCAAAGGCGACTCGCTGCGGCAAGAGACCTACCGCCTGTTGGCGGCCGCTCCCTTACGCTTTGCCGGTAACGTAGAGGCCCGCGAGGTTCCCGCCGGGGCCTGCGACGTGGTGGTAACAGACGGCTTTGCCGGCAACGTGGTATTAAAGCTCACCGAAGGGGTGGCGGCCTCCTTTTTCTCGCTGCTGCGCCAAACTATGACAGACGGCATGACCGCCAAGCTGGGGGCCGGGCTGTTAAAAGGGCGTATGCGGGAGCTCAAAAACCAAATGGACTATACCGAGCACGGCGGCGCCCCCCTGCTCGGGGTCAAACAGCCGGTTATTAAGGCCCACGGCAGCTCCAACGCCAAGGCGATTTTTCACGCCATTCGCCAGGCAGACCGCTTTGCCTCCGCCCGGCTGCCGGCGGTAATCGCGGCCGCCGCCAAGGCGGCGAAGCCGGGCAGAGAGAAGGCGAGCGAATGAAGCGGTTAGAGCAGGCCGTCGGCTATACCTTTCATGACCCCTCGCTGCTGCAAACGGCCTTAACCCATTCTTCTTTTGCGCATGAAAAAAAGACCCCGCAAGCCTGTAACGAGCGGCTGGAATTTTTGGGCGACGCGGTGCTCTCGGTTGTGGTGTCAGACTATTTGTACCGCCATTTCCCCGACCTGCCGGAAGGGGAACTGACCCGCATTCGGGCGGCCTCGGTGTGCGAAAAAGCCCTGCACGGCTTTGCCCTTGCCATTGGGCTGGGCGAGCATTTATTGCTTAGTCGCGGGGAGCAAAACACCGGCGGGCGCACCCGCCCCTCTATTTTGGCAGACGCGTTTGAGGCGCTGATAGCCGCCATTTACTTAGACGGCGGCTTAGAGCCCGCCCGCGCCTTTATTTTGCGGCAGGTGGTGCCCACGCTAAGCGGCCACCGCACCACCGCCTTTAAAGACTACAAAACCATGCTGCAAGAGGTGATTCAGCAAAATCCGGAGGATCGGCTGACCTATTTGCTGGTAGAAGAAAGCGGCCCCGACCACGACAAGCAGTTTGTGTACGAGGTGCGCATTAACGCCAACCCCGTGGGGGTGGGCAGCGGCCGCAGCAAAAAAGAGGCCGAGCAGGCCGCCGCCCGTGAGGCGCTGCGGTTAATGGGGCTGGTAGAAGGGCCGCCGACCCCGTAAGCCCCATAGAAGAACCGAAAGACGAAGGAGTAGGGCCATGTTTTTAAAGTCCATAGAAGCCCAGGGGTTTAAGTCGTTTCCGGACAAAACCACCCTGACCTTTGAAGAAGGCATTACCGGCGTGGTGGGCCCAAACGGCAGCGGCAAAAGCAATATATCCGACGCCGTTCGCTGGGTGCTGGGCGAGCAGTCGAATAAACAGCTGCGGGGCGAAAAATCCGAAGACGTGATTTTTAACGGCACGGCCGACCGCAAGCCGCAGGGCATGGCCTCGGTTACCCTTTGCCTGAATAACGAAGACCGCGCCCTCCCCTGCGATGCAGACGAGGTTGCGGTCACCCGTCGGTACTACCGCTCGGGCGAGAGCGAATACCAGATTAACCACGCCACCGTGCGGCTGAAAGACGTAAACGAGCTGTTTATGGACACCGGCCTTGGTCGCGACGGGTATTCCATGATCGGTCAGGGGAAAATCAGCGATATTGTAGGCCGCCGGTCAGACGAACGGCGCGACATGTTGGAAGAAGCGGCGGGTATTTCGCGCTACCGCTACCGCAAGCAGGAGGCCGAGCGCAAGCTCGCCGCTACCGAAGACAATCTGGTGCGGCTGCGCGATATTTTGGCCGAGCTGCGCGAGCGGGTGGGCCCGCTGGAAGAACAAAGCAAAAAAGCCCTGCGCTATCTTGACTGGTCAAAAGAGGCCCAAACGCTGGAAATCGGCCTGTGGCTGCGCTCGCTTGCCCAGTTTGAAGAAAAATTGCAGGCGCAGGCGCAAAAGTTAGACGTTGCCACCGCCGACTACGAGCAGGTGCAGCGCGAGGCAGAGGAAGCCCGGCGGCAGGCAGAGCTGGCGGGCGAGCAGGTGCGGGCCCTTACCGTGCAAATGGACGAAGCCCGGCGACAGGCGGCGCAAATGGAAGAAGAAGCCGCCCGGCGCGAGGGCGAGGCCGCCGTGGCCGAGACCACCCTGCGGCATAACCGCGAAACGCGCGAGCGCATGGAGCAGGAAATGGCGGGCGCCGACCAAAGCGGCGAAGAATTGCAGCGCCAGCTGGCCGAAAAACAGGCCGTAGCCGCGCAAAAACGCGCCGCGTTGGCCGAAAAACAGGCGGCGCTGGCCGCCCTTGCGGAAGAGTCTCAAAAGCTGGCGGAAGAAACGGCCGCCCTGGCCCGCAAGGGGGAGGAGCACGCCCGCACGCTGGAGCGGTTACAGCAGGCCATGGCCGAAAGCCGCCTGCAAAACGTCACGGCGCTTTCTTCCGCACAAGAAATCAGCCACCGCACCGCCGCGGTAGAAGAAGCCTTTGCCCGCAGCGACAGCCAGCTGAAAAAGCTGGCGGAAGAAGCGGAGGCTTTGTCGCAGGATTTGGAAGAAAACGATAAACGACTCGCCGAGTGCGAAAACGTGGTAAAGGGGGCCGCCATGCTGCTGGCCGCCGCAAACGAACAGGCGGCGGCGGCAAAGCGGCAGCAAGAGGAGTTCACGCTGGAGTCGCAGTCGCTGCTCCGCCGCGCCGCGCTGCTGGAAGAAATGGAGCGCAGCTTAGAGGGCTTTAACCAAACGGTGCGGCGGCTGGCGGCCGAAAGCGCCCGGGGTACGCTGGGGGGCATTAAAGGTACCGTCTCGCAGCTGATAAAGGTAAAAGAACCCCATGCCACCGCTATAGAGGTGGCGCTGGGCGGGGCGTTACAGCACGTGGTAACCGCCCGCGAGCAAGACGCCAAGCAGGCCATCGCTTATTTAAAACGCGAAAAAGCGGGGCGGGCCACCTTTTTGCCGGTAGATACCGTAAAGCCCCGCACCTTTCGCGAAACCGGTCTGTCTAATTGCCCCGGCTTTGTGGGTATGGCCGACCGGCTGGTAGAATGCGACGACGCTTACCGCGCCATTGTTTCCTCCCTGCTCGGGGCCGTTGCGGTGGCAGAAGATTTAGACGCCGCCGCCGCCATTGGAAAGCGCTACGGCTACCGCTTTCGGGTGGTCACGCTGGACGGGCAGGTGGTCAACGCCGGCGGTTCGCTTACCGGCGGTTCCTTTAACCGCTCGGCGGGGCTGCTTTCTCGCCGGGGGGAGCTGCTGCGCCTGCGCGAAAAGGCGGAGCAGGTAAAGGCACAGGCCGCCGCCGCAGCGGGGGAGAAGCAGGCGGCGGAAGAAAAGGCCGCCGCCCTGGCGGCCAAAAAACAGGCGGCCGAAAGCGAGCAGATGACCGCGCGGGAGGACCGCGTGCGGCTGCTTGCCGAATGCCGGCGGGTAGAGCAGCAGCAGGCAGACGAAGCCGCCGCCCGCGAGGCGCTGCAGCAAGAACAGCAAACGGCAGAGGAACGGCTGCGCACCCTGCGCCAGCAGGCGGGCGACGCCGATAATCTCGCCGAAGAATTACAGCGGCAGCTGCAAGAGGCCGAAGGGCAAAAGCAAACTGCGGCGGCAAAAAACGAAGCCTTAGCCGCCCGGCGAGAGGAACTTGCCGCCCAAACCGCCGCTTTGCGGCTGGAGGCCACGGTGCTGGAAAAAGAAGAAGAAGCGGCCGAGGGGCTGGCGGCCAGTCGCTGGCAGAAGAGCGCGACCGCTTAGCCGAGCAGGCCGCCGCGCTGCAAGCGGCGGTAGAGCAGGCCCGGCAGGGGGCGGCCCAGCTGCGCGAGCAGGCGGGAAAAACGGAAGAAGACATTGCGGCCAAGGCCGCCGCCCGCACCGCCGGGGAAAGGAAGGTAAGCGAATACACCGCCGCCGAGCGAGAGGCCGCCGCCCGGCGGGAGCAGCTTTCGGCCGAGCTGGTGCGGCTGGCCGAGCGCAAAGAAAGTATGCTTGGCGAAGCCGACCAAATTGTGGCCCGGCTGTTTGACCGCTACGGCCTTACCCGCAGCGCCGCAGAAGAAGCCTACGCCCCCCCGGCCGACCCCACCGCCGCCGGCAAACGGCTGCAGGAGCTCAAAGGCAAAATTCGCTCTCTTGGCAACGTAAACGTGGCGGCGGTAGAGGAATACGAAACCGTGCGCCAGCGGTACGACTTTATGAACGAGCAAGTCACCGACGTAGAGCAAACCAAGGGCGAGTTAGAATCGCTCATTACCCGCTTAACCGGCAAAATGCAAACAGCGTTTATGGAAAAATTCCGCGCCATTAACGACGGCTTTTCGGCTGTGTTTACCGAGCTGTTCGGCGGCGGCACCGCCGCGCTGGTACTCACCGAGCCCATGAACGTGCTGCAATCGGGCATAGAAATTCGCGTGCAGCCGCCGGGCAAAAACGTTTCCAGCATTGAGCAGCTGTCGGGCGGCGAAAAATCCATGGTGGCGCTGGCCATTTACTTTGCCATGATGAAGGTGGCCCCTCCGCCGTTTTGTATGCTGGACGAGGTCGAGTCGGCGCTGGACGATACCAACGTAGACCGCTTTGCCCGCTACCTGCGGGGCATGAGCGCGCGCTCGCAGTTTATTGTGGTCACCCACCGGCGGGGCACTATGGAAGAGGCCGACGTGCTTTACGGCGTAACCATGCAGGAGAAAGGCGTTTCTAAACTGCTGAAAATGAATTTAAAAGAGGCGGACGCCATGTTGGCCGCCCACAAAGCCTGACAGGGAAAAATCGGGAATAGAGAGAAAAAAGGAGCGAAGCAATCCCATGGGACTGTTTGGAAAAATCACCGCCGGGTTAAAGAAAACCCGCGACACGCTGGCCGGCGCCGTAGACGCCGTGCTCGCCTCTTTTACCCATGTAGACGAGGAATTGTTTGAAGAGCTGGAAGAAACGCTCATTATGGCCGACATGGGGCTGCCCACCGCCCGGGCCCTCTGCGAGCGGCTGCGCACGCGGGTAAAGGCCGAGCGGGTAAGCGACCCCGCGCAGGTAAAAGAACTGCTGCGCGAAGAAATTGCGGCCTTTTTGGGCGACGACCACGCCCTGCATTTAGAGACAAGGCCCTCGGTCATTTTAATGATTGGCGTAAACGGCGCGGGCAAAACCACCACCATTGGCAAGCTGGCGCTGCACTACAAGCAGCAGGGGCGGTCGGTTTTGCTGGGCGCGGCCGACACCTTTCGGGCGGCGGCCATTGAGCAGCTGGGCGTATGGGCCGAGCGCGCGGGGGTAGAGATGATTCGCCAGGCAGAGGGGTCGGACCCCGCCGCCGTGGTGTACGACACCTTGTCGGCCGCCAAGGCGCGGGGGACGGATTTGATTATTTGCGACACCGCCGGTCGGCTGCACAACAAAAAGAATTTAATGGACGAGCTGGCCAAAATTGCGCGGGTGATTGACCGCGAGCTGCCGGGCGCCAGCCGCGAAACGCTGCTGGTGGTAGACGCCACCACCGGCCAAAACGCCCTGAATCAGGCGCGGGAATTTGCTGCCGCTGCCGGGCTTACCGGCATTGTGCTCACGAAGTTAGACGGTACCGCCAAGGGCGGCGTGGTGGTGGCCATTCAGCACGAGCTCTCGCTGCCCGTAAAGCTGGTGGGCGTGGGCGAGGGCATAGACGATTTGCTGCCCTTTAACGCGGCGGAATTCGCCGCCGGTATTTTATAATTCGGCAGGAGGAAGTAGCAAGCCATGCAGTTTGTCATTGCAACCGGCAACGCCCACAAGCTGGCCGAAATGCAGCGCATATTGGCCCCGCTGGGGGTAAACGCCTGCTCGCCGCAGCAGCTGGGCGTGCGGCTGCCGGAAGTAGACGAAACCGGCGAAACCTTTGAAGAAAACGCCTACTTAAAAGCCGCCTCGGCCTGCGCGGCCACCGGGCTGCCCGCCGTGGCGGACGATTCCGGCTTGTGCGTAGACGCGCTGGGCGGCGCCCCGGGGGTATACTCTGCCCGCTACGCCGGAGAAAACGCTACCGACGGCCAGCGAATTGAAAAATTGCTGCAAGAATTAAAAGACGTGCCCGCCGCCGGGCGCACCGCCCGGTTTGTCTCGGCCGTTTGCTGCGTGTGGCCAAACGGCGAGCGCCTGACCGTGCGCGGCGTGTGCGAGGGTTCGGTTGCCTTTGCCCCGGCGGGGGAGGGCGGGTTCGGCTATGACCCCGTGTTTTTGGTAAAGGGCAAAAGCTTTGCCCAGCTTACCCCCGCGCAAAAAGACGCCGTCAGCCATCGCGGGCAGGCGCTGGCCGCGCTGCAACAGGCGCTGCGCGAAAAATTGGGGCGGTAACGCCCCCTTTTATTTTTCACTTTTTTAAAAAAGGCAGGGATCGTTGATGATGTATCGCCAACTGAAAGGGGTTCAC
>CANQGN010000068.1 GCA_947623215.1 uncultured Clostridia bacterium | reverse complement strand
AAAAAGGTGTGGGTGGGGGGAATTTGCATGACGTCGTTGCAAAAAAGAATGTGCGACAATAAAACCTCGTCCCGCAGGGCAGAAAGGCACGCATTCCAATATTCCGTGCCCACAAACCCGCCGAACGCCTTGTATTTGCTGCCGAAGCCTTCGTAAAGCTGCCGTTCAATTTCTTTCACAGAGATTTGCACCATCATTCGCCTCTAATATCATGACTTTGTGCTTATTATAGCATTCGTATCTTGCTTTGTCAAGCCGTGGGCTGGCCGTGCAATTTCCCCTTCTTTGCGGGGGAAAAAGCAATTTTCTTTTCCCTTTTTCGGGTACAATAAACAAAACAAATTTAGGAGGGGAAAATCATGCCGATGATTCTTACCGAACAGGTGATAAACGACTTTGCGGCGCGGTTAAAGCAAGACGAAAAAAGCCCGGCGACCATAGAGAAATACCTGCGGGACGTGCGGGCATTCGCCGCCTTTCAGGGCGGCGGCACGCTCACCAAAGAGTGGGTAATTGCTTACAAACAGCGGCTGCTGCAAAACGGCTACGCCGCGCGGAGCGTCAATTCCATGCTGGCGAGTCTCAACAGCCTGTTCGCCTTTTTAGGCCGGTTTGACCTGCGGGTCAAAACGCTGAAGGTACAGCCAAGCGTTTTTTGCCCGGAGGAAAAAGAGCTCACCAAAGCGGAGTACGCCCGCCTTTGCCGGGCGGCGCAAAGCCGGCGCAACGAGCGGCTGAACCTCATTTTGCAAACGATATGCGGCACCGGCATTCGGGTGAGCGAGCTGCCCTTTATTACGGCCGAGGCGGTAAAACGCGGCGAAGCGGCGGTGCGCTGCAAGGGCAAAAGCCGGGCGGTGCTGCTGGTAAAGCCGCTGCAAAAAAAGCTGCTCCGCTATCTGGCGAAGCAAAACATCACGACCGGGCCGGTTTTTATTACCCGCACCGGCAAGCCGGTGGGCCGCACCACCGTTTGGCGGCAAATGAAGGGCCTGTGTGAAGAAGCGGGCGTAAATCCGCAAAAAGTGTTTCCCCACAACCTGCGCCACCTGTTTGCGCGGGTTTTTTACGGCATTGAAAAAGACATTGCCAAGCTGGCAGACATTCTTGGCCACAGCAGCATGAACACCACGCGGCTTTATATTGTTTCTACCGGCCGGGAACACCGCCGCCAGCTGGAGGCCATGCGGCTGATTTTATAAACAAAAAAGCCGCCGGGCAGCCCCCCGGCGACAGAATCGGTATTCTGTTGCAAACCACCCTTCGGTTGCCGCAGCACGACCCCGTTTCTCCCCTTTAGTATAGCACGGCCGTTCTAAAAAAGCAATACATATTGTACAAAAATCATAAAATTGGCAAAATCTTCCCATGCAGGCAGGCCAAAAAAAGCCTTTGCGTGGCGGCAAAAGCTAAAACGGCAAAAGGCTTTGTTTTGCTGTGTTCGGGTTTCGCGGGCCATGCCCCCGCCCGCGCCGGGGCGGCGGGGCGGAGCAACAGAATACCGATTCGGTTGCCCGGCGCGTCCTCCGTAAAAAAATTCGGGCATTTTGCCACAGGGAGGAAAGAGAAATGCAACAGGCAAACCAAAACGGCAACAAGCGGGGGGTCGCCCGCCGGGCGGCGGGCATTTTGGCGCTTGCCCTTGTATGCGCCGCGGCGCTGCTTTGTGCGCGGTGGGCTGGCGAACGGGCGGCGGCCCCAGCGGGGGCAAAGGTACACAACGGCCTTTCGGCCTACGAGCTTGCGGTAGAAGAGGGCTTTCGCGGCTCGGTAAGCGACTGGCTGGCTTCTTTAACGGGAAAATCCGCCTACCAGATTGCAAAAGAAAACGGCTACCCCGGCAGCGAGGCCGAGTGGGCGGCCGCGCTTACCCGCTTGGCGGAGCAGCCCGCCGCAGGGCTGCAAGCCGCCGCCTTAAACGAGCAGGGCGAGCTGGTGCTGACGTTAACAAACGGCCGATCGCTTACCGTAGGCCAAACCACGGGGGCAACCGGCCAAGACGGCGCAGACGGTAAGGACGGCGCAGACGGTAAGGACGGCGCGAACGGCCAAGACGGGAAGGACGGCACAGCCGTTACGGGCGCTGCGCTGGCGGGCGAGGAGCTCACCCTCGCCTTTTCAGACGGGCGGCAGGTCAACCTGGGCAAAGTGGTAGGCCCCGGCGGCCCGGCCGGTCTTTCGGCTTACGAAATCGCCAAACAAACGGGCGGCACGGCGGCGCCAACCGAGGCCGAGTGGCTGCAAAGCCTGCGGGGAGAGACCGGCGTGGGCATTGAGCAAATTACCGTTACCGAGGGGCAGCTCTTCGTCACCCTGACCAACGGCACGCAGTTGGCGCCGGGCGAGGTGTGCGGCGCCGACGGAAAAGACGGGGAAGACGGAGTCGACGGCATCGGCATTACCGGGGCGGCGCTGGCTGGCGAGCATTTAACGCTTACCTTCTCAAACGGCGAGCAAATCACCGTCGGGCCCGTAGTCGGCCCGCCGGGCGAGCAAGGCGAAAAGGGAGAGCAGGGCGAAACAGGAGCGCCGGGCGTTGGCGTTGCAAAGGTCACCCTTTCGCCGGAGGGGGCGCTGACCGTAGAGCTGAGCAACGGCGTGGTAGAGGCGCTCGGCAACGTGCGGGGCGAAGACGGCATAGGCATTCGCAGCGCGGAGGTGGCCGCCGACGGCCTGCTGCGCCTGACGAAAACCAACGGCGAAGTGCTGGAAGTCGGCCGGGTAACCGGGGCGGACGGCGTAGGGGTGAAAGCGGTCACCCTTTCGGCCGAAGGGGACTTAAGCGTAACGCTTACCGACCACACCGTTTTGGCGCTCGGCAACGTAAAGGGCGCCAAAGGCGACCCGGGCGAGAAAGGGGAGAAAGGCGAGAAAGGGGAAAAAGGAGAAACGGGAGAAAAAGGAGAAGCCGGGCGGGGCATTGCCGGGTGCGAGGCGACAGAGGGCGCGCTGAAGATTTTTTACACCGACGGCACCAGCGAAACCCTGCCGCTGGAAGTAGACCACCCGGAAGCCACCCTCGCCTACCTGATTTATACGGATTTGGGGGATTCTTACCGCGTGGCGCTGAATCCCCTGTTTACCGAAAGCGTGGCCACCGTTACCATTCCCGCTCGCCACAACGGCAAACCGGTAACGGAGATTGCCGAGGGCGGCTTTGCCGGCGCCGCCAACCTGACCGCCGTTACCATTCCAAACACGGTGCAAGTCATCGGGCACGAGGCCTTTTACCGCAGCGGGCTTACAGGCACGCTGTCGCTGCCGGGCAGCGTTACTTCCATTGGCAGCCAGGCCTTTCGAGAATGCGCGAATTTAGAGCGGGTAACTTCGCTCGGCGGCATTACCGAAACCCCCTTGCAGCTCTTTTACGGCTGCACCGCGCTGCGCGAGGTCACGCTGCCGGAGGGGCTGTTGAAAATCGGCGACCGCACCTTTGAAAACTGCGCCGCGCTGACCGACGTTACCATTCCCGCCGCCGTTCGCGAAATCGGCTACTGGGCCTTTCACGGCGGCGGGCTGCAACGGGCGGTATTGGCAGAACCGACGGGTTGGAGCTACTATTTGCAAAACCCCGCCGAGCGCACCCCCCTGCCGGAGGAAACCATGCGCGACCCCGCCCGCGCGGCGGAAGAGCTGCAAAATACGGAGTACGCCGCCGTGGGCGATTCCAGCCGATTTTACCGCCGCTTTGTGCGGTCGTAACCCGCCGCGCCCCTCCGGCGCGGGGGCAATGCAATCCCCTTTCGTTTTTTTGCAATAGAACGTATCCGCTATTGACATTTCACGGCGAGTGCGATACACTTAACACATACAGGCATGGGCGGCGATTCATGAAGATGAATGGTATGCCGCGTGGAATCATGCGGTCAGGAATATGCCCTTTGGCAAGGAGTTGTGAATATGGCGAACGAAAACCAAACCCCAAAGCGGAAAACGCACACGTCGTCGGCTGTGAAACGCAAATACAACCAAAAAGTTTATGCTTCGCTTTACGTTCAGCTGCCGAAAGAGTTAATCTATGCATTTCGCGAGCGCACCGAACAGCTGGGCGTGTCCCGGGCGCAGGTGGTAAAAGAGGCGATTGAAGCCTTTTTGGCCAAGACCGACGAGGCTCGACCGTCCGCCGCCGCCGAGGCAAAAACCGACCCGCAATAAAACACACCAAACACCCGCCCGGCAACGCGATTTGCCCGGGCGGGTTTGTTTGTCGGTTCTGTCTCTTGCAAATTCGCTTTGCCGGTGGTATACTACCCATAGGCGCAGGCCGCGCCGGTAAACCCAAACGCCGCTTGCGGCGACAGAAGGAGGCAAAACAATGGCCGAAGAACCAAAAAAGAAAAATCGAACGTCTTATGAGGCTGTGGCAAAATACCACAAGCGCGTGTATGCCGGGCTGTACGTGCAGCTGCCAAAAGACCTGATTTACACCTTCCGCGAGCGCTGCGACAAGCTGGGCGTGTCTCGGGCGCAGGTGGTAAAAAAGGCGATTGAAGCCTTCCTTGCCGAAACCGAAGAAGCAGAATCTGCCGCCGAAGCCGAGGCGCAATAAACCCGGCGCAAAAGCCGTTCGCCAATCAAAAAGCCAATCAAAAAGCCCACCGCCATCGAAGTGGTTGAACTGGTTATTAAGGTGTTGTTCGCAATATCCGCCTTAATAACCTCCATCAGATGGTGGTAGGCAATGCCTCGGTAGAGGGGGACTCGTTCCCCCTCTATCGGGGACATGGTCATGATAACACAAAAGGAGGTTGCCTGCAAGTGAAAAATTTCTGGATTTTCTCTCTGTGCGTTTTCTTGCTCGCAGCGGTCAATTTGGGGCTATCCCTGCCGCTGCGCGTGGCAATTGCCGCAAACGCTGTCATTGTCCTTTTTGACGTTGCCAAACAGGCATGGGGGTGGTTGCATGGCCGAAGAAGCCATAAAGCCGAAGCGTAAAACCAAAACTTCTGCCGCAGCCGTGGCCAAATACCAAAAGCGGGTTTACGCCACGCTTTTTGCCCGCCTGCCGAAAGAGCTGGTCTACGCTTTTCGCGAGCGCTGCGAGCAAAACGGCGATTCTCAGGCGCAAATTTTGCGCCGGGCAGTCGAGGCTTATCTGTCCGAAACCGAAGAAGCAGAATCTGCCGCCGAGGCCGAGGCAGAAACCGACCCGCAATAAAACACACCAAACGCCCGCCCGGCAACGCGATTTTTCTAAATGGGTGGGCGTTTTTGCAAGAATTCCTTCCGAATCGTGAAAGCAGCGCAAAAATTTTGTTCGATTTCTATTGACTAAATCGGGCGATTTGGGTATACTATTATTGCTGATTGTCGGCGCATTCGCATACGGAGGTTTTTGCCATGTCGATTACCGCAACCGAACTGAAAATGAATCTTAGCAAATATCTGCTGCTTTCGGCTAAGGAAGATATTTATATTACCCGCAACGGCAAGGTGATTGCCAAACTGACCAATCCCTTTGAGGAACGGGTGGAGATTGCCAAATCGCTGTTTGGGGTTCTGCCGAACGACGCTTCGCTGGAGCAGGCAAAAGCGGAAAGGCTGAAAACCGAATGAGGGCGCTGCTGGATACCTGCGTCATCATAGACGGCCTGCAAACCCGCGAACCCTTTTGCAAGGCCGCGCAGGCTGTTTTTCTCGCCGCCGCCAACAATCAGTTTGCGGGGTGCATTACCGCAAAGGCCGCAACGGACGTTTACTATCTCATGCGCCGCCACACGCATGACGAAGCCGCCGCCCGGGCGGTGCTCGGCAAGCTGTTTGCGCTGTTTGACGTTTTAGACGCCGCCGGGAGCGATTGCCGCCGCGCCATTCCCTCCGCCATGCCGGACTATGAAAACGCCGTTATGGCCGAAACCGCTCTTCGGGCCGAAGTTTCCTGCATCATCACCCGCAATTTGGGGGATTACCGGCGCTCGCCTCTGCCCGTTTTTGCGCCGGAAGAATTTTTGAAACGGCTGAAAAGCCTTACGGACCGGTAAAGCACGCCGGGGCGGGGAGGAAAAGGCCATGCAAACGCTCAAAGAACAGCTGCTCGCCTATGTCGGCGAGCATTACGGCGCGGCGCCGGAATATTTATGGGCGCGCTTTCCCCTTTACGCGGCGCTGCGGCACGCCGATAACCAAAAATGGTTCGCCCTGCTGCTAACCCTGCCCCAAAACCGGTTGGGGCTGCCGGGCGAAGACGCCGTAGATATTGTAAACGTAAAGGTAGCCGACCCGCTCCTGGCGGATTTTTTAACGCAGCAGGAGGGGTATTTTCGGGGCTACCATTTTGGCAGGGGCAACTGGGTTTCTATTTTGCTGAACGGCCGGGTTCCGTGGGAAGAAATTCAAGCCCGGCTGGACGAAAGCTATCTTGTTACCGCCTCAAAAGAAACCCGGCAAAAGCAACGGCCGCCCAAAGACTGGCTGATTCCCGCCAATCCCCGCTATTACGACGTAGAAGCCGCCTTTCAAAAGGCGGACGAAATCAACTGGAAGCAGGCGAAGGGCGCCAAGGCGGGCGACGTGGTTTACCTCTACCTCGGCGCACCGGTTTCGGCTATTTTATATTGTTGTATGGTCACCGAAACGGACATTCCCTTTCACTTTCAAAGCGACGGGGTGCGCATGACCCACGTGATGAAAATGAAACGCCTGAAACAATATCACCCCGACCGCTTTTCGCTTGCCGTGCTGCGGCGGGAATACGGCGTTTATTCGGTGCGGGGGCCGAGAGGTGTGCCGGAATTGTTAAGCAAAGCGCTGGAAAAGGAGGGGGTGAGCGAATGACCGGCGACCGGGTGCTGCGGGTGGCGGGCGTGTGCCTGCTGCTGGTCTTTTGCCTTTGCGGGCTGCTGATGGAATACGGCTTTTTCTCTTACGGCCGCACCGCCCCGGCGGATTTTTCGCTCGTCTCCCCCGCCGCAAGCGCGAGCGCCGCAAGCCCAAGCGCCGCCGGCCCGGCGGCCTCTGCCGGGTCGCTCGCCCCGGCGGGTTCTTCCGCCGCCGCCGCCGCGCCCCGCTCTTTCGCTGCCTCTGCTGCGCCCGCCTCGTCCCATGCCGCACAGGCTGCCTCGCAGGCAGACCCACAGCCGGGCGAAGTAAACCTGAACGCCGCCGGTGAAGCCGAGCTGCAAACGCTGCCCGGCATTGGGCCGGTGCTGGCAGAGCGCATTGTGCGCTACCGCGAGGAAAACGGCCCCTTCGCCACGGTAGACGACTTAACCGGGGTAAAAGGAATCGGCGAGAAAAAACTGGAAGCGCTGCGCCCTTACGTTACAATCAATTGAAAGCAATAAAACCGCCGCCCGCCGGGAGCTATTCTCCCCTGCGGGCGGCGGTTTTTACGATTACAAAAGGAACGGGGTTGCCGGTTCAGGCCTGCCGGTGGGGTCGCTCATGCGGGCGGCCGTGCAGCACGCGGCAGGCGTGGGCAAACAGCCCCAAACACACCAGCCAGTCAAAAATGGTCATAAGGCCAATCCAGGTCAGCTCGCCCCCAAAGGCGAAAAAGGTACCGACGCCCTCCAGCCCCTCCGGCAGAATGGTAAAAAGCAGCCACAGCGCCCCCACCGCCAGCGCATAGGCAAAGCGGTCGTACCACACCATAACCGCCGAGAGCACGCAGAG